>CAZGVX010000076.1:4729-9311 GCA_964529225.1 uncultured Sphingobium sp. | reverse complement strand
CCAGCAATTCCTTGAGGATGGAATCGGCTCGCGCGAATAATCGCTGTCCATCGCGCGTCGCGCTCACGCCATTCGCTTGCTTGCGGACCAGGAGCGTGGTTTTTAGCCGACTTTCAAGGGCTTCGACGTTATACGCCACGGCCGTTGCCGAGATGTTCAGCGTCTTGCTGGCTTCTGCGAAGCTCCCTTCTTTGATGGATGCCACGAAGCAGCGCAGATGTTCGGCCTTGAGCATCCATTCCTCTAAAAATCTTGGCAATATCCACCGATAATAGCATTTTTTTGGGTCAGGGCCAGATGCTATGCGCCTCCTCGGCGGAAAACACGCCAAGGGGAGGACGCAATGAAGGGGTTTTATCGCAATTCGCTATCCTGTGCCGCGCTGGCGTTGACGTTCAGTTCGGCTTCATCTTTCGCGCAGACCTTAGACAATGGCGCCCAGCAGGCGTCGAACACCGATGCAATCCTTGAAGATATTGTCGTGACGGCAACCAAACGTGCCGGCGGCACTCAGGTGCAGAAGGCGCCGGTGGCAATAACCGCGTTCGGCGAAGACCAATTGGCCGCGATGCAAATCAAGGACGTGTCGCAGGTCGCTTTCAGGGCGCCAAGCGTCTCGATGGACGACATTGGCACTTCCAAGGGTGTCGCCAATTTCAGTATCCGCGGTCTGGGAGTTAACTCTTCAATCCCGTCGATCGACCCCGCAGTGGGTGTTTTCGTGGATGGCATCTACCAGGGTATCAACGCCGGCGTCGTGTTCGATGCCTTCGATCTCAAAGCTATTGAGGTCTTGCGCGGGCCTCAGGGTGTGCTGTTCGGTCGAAACGTGACGGGTGGTGCGGTTTTGATCAACAGCAGCGATCCATCGGACACGCTCCACTATGATTTCAAGACTTCGGCGACATCCGGATTGCGTGGCACGGGCGGCAGTTACACCGTTTCAGGCGTAGTGCGTGGACCATTGGTGGAAGACCTTCTGTCGGCAAAAATCGGTGCCTACTACAATACGGACGATGGCTGGTTTGAGCGCACAACGCCGACCGGGAAGAAGACGTTCGGCCAGAACGAGACGCTGCTCCTGCGTGCTGGCCTGAAACTGACGCCATCCGACGCCGGATCGTTTCTTTTCAAATTCGAGCACGGCGAGTCCGATGGGGACGGCCCTGCAGCACAGTCGCACACGAACGGATCGGGCGTCCGCGGCGCTTATGGGAATTTCAGCCGCGACACGTTCGATTTTGCGGTGGATGAGGTCGGCTACTACGATTCCGAATGGGATCAGATCTCTCTTGAGATGAATGTCGAAATTGGAAACGGTGTGCTGACAAATATCGCCGGTTATCGACGATACTACCAGCTTTCCCTGTCTGACGTCGATGCCAGCCCGCAGGACATGTTCCATGCGAACTTCGATACCAAGCAGCGCCAAATCTCCAACGAGCTTCGCTACAGCGGTGACATTTTTACAAACGTTGGACTTACGATGGGCCTTTTCTATTTCACGCAGAAACTGTTCTACAATGAGCATCGCCGGCTGATCGGCGGAGCAAGGCACCAATACGGCGGAGGCGTGCAGGATCAGGAAACAATCGGACTGTTCGGCAATCTCGAACTTCGGATCACTGACGCGCTAACCGTCAACGGCGGCATACGGTGGTCGCATGAGAGCAAGGATGACAAGGTGGCCTCCCTCTCGCGCAACGTGAATCTGCCATGCAACGTGATTGCCGGGACTTGCCCGTTCGATTTCACTGGCAAGATTTCCAAGGGAAGCTGGTCGCCGCGGTTGGGCGTGCAGTACGAAATATCACCCACTGTGCGCAGCTTCGCCAACTATTCCCGCGCCTATCGGGCCGGTGGCTTCAATTTCCGCAACACTGCGGCGGATCTCGTCAATTTCGGCCCTGGTCCATTCCGCGACGAGAAAGTCGATTCCTGGGAACTCGGCTTCAAGTCGGAACCGTTTCCCCGTGCCCGTTTCAACGTATCGGGCTATTATATGACGATCGGCGACATGCAGCGCGAGGTTAATCTGTCCGATCCGGTAGCGGGTGTCGTTCAGGTCATAAGGAATACCGCCGACGCGCGCATCTGGGGTATCGAGGCCGACGTTGCGATCCCTCTTGCGGATGGTATCGTTTTCGACGGCTCCCTCGGCTACGTGAACGGCAAATACACGAAGGTCATCTTCGATCTTAACGGGGATGGATCGGTGAATGACCGCGATAAGGCTCTGACCATTCCCCGGCTCGCGCCGTTTACCGCGCATGTCGGCCTCACGATGGAACGCGAGCTGCCGGCGCTGGGTCTTTCGACACTGGGCCTTGGATATTCCCATCGCGACGGCTCGGCCTATACCGACAGTAATCTGGGGCAGCTCAATTCGGCGGATCGGTTCGATGCAAGCCTGGCCGTCAAGGTCATGGATGGCCGTGGGACCATCACCGTGTTCGGGCAGAACCTGACCAACGACGTTCAGATCGGGGGCGATACGCAGCTTCCCGCTACGCTGGGCGGCAGCGCGTTGGGCGGCACATTCTCGCCCCTATCCAAGGGCCGGGTGTTCGGGATCGAACTGCGCCTTGCCAATTGAGATGAACCGTCAGTCAGGAAGAGCGGATCGTCCGCTCTCCTGCCTCTGCCAACGACCCGAGACCGACATGACCCGATTCTCACCGTCCGATGCCGCGAACGATCTGGCCAGCTACATAGGCTCCTGCTGTCATGCGTTTGCGGAGCGCACGGCCTTCGTGGAGGGGGAATTCTCCATTACCTACGCGCAGTGGTGGGAACGGTCCGCAGCCCTGGCGGGCATGCTGGTTCAAATTTGCGGGATAGGGAAGGGTGATCGCGTCGCGGTGATGCTGGCGAACGTCATTGCCTTCCCTGTCAGCACTGCTGCGATCCTTCGGGTCGGTGCGGTCCAGGTCAACGTCAATCCGTTCTACACTGCGCACGAGCTTCGTCACCAGCTCGCCGACGCCGATGTGTCGGTCGTCATTGCCTGTTCCGCGTCCCTGCCGGCCCTGGCCGAGGCTGCTCCGCCCGGTCTCGGGACCGTGATCGTCTCCGATGGATCGGCTCCGGATGCCGAGGCAGTGCTGCCCGATCGGATCAGGGTCATCGCGCTCGCGGATGTCGCCGCTGCGGACGCTCCGACGCCTCAGGGGTGGCCGGTTCCGGTTCGCGAGGACCTTGCCTTTCTTCAGTATACCGGCGGCACGACCGGCCTGTCGAAGGGCGCCATGCTCAGCCACGGCAACATACTGGCCAACATCAGGCAGATTCAGACCATGGCCGCGCACCATTTCGAGGCACAAGATCTCGTGGTGCTGACGGCGATCCCGCTTCACCATATCTTTGCGCTTACGGTGAACATGTTTTCGACGCTGGCCTTCGGCGCGAAGAACGTCCTCGTGTCGCAGCCCCGCGACCTCGACGGGCTCGTCCGTCAATGGGCGCGTCACGAGATAAACTTCGCCACGGGCGTGAACACACTCTTCAAATCGTTGAGTACGCATGACGGTTTTCAGAGGCTAGCTTTTGCGCCGGGACTCATCACCATGGGCGGCGGTGCGCCGGTTCAAGATATCGTGTCGGAGCGTTGGCGCCGTTTGACCGGCCGGAACATTCGCGAAGGCTATGGTCTCTCGGAAACCTCGCCGGTCCTTACTTGCACGCCATTCGAAGAGGACCGTTTCCTTTCCAGCATCGGCAAGGCCGTTGCCGAAACGGAACTCGCCATTCTCGATGATGAAGGGCAGGCATTGCCCGACGGGGAAATCGGCGAGTTGTGCGCGCGCGGTCCCCAGGTCATGCAAGGCTATTGGCGTCATCCCGAAGCAACCATTGCGGCGTTCACGCAAGAGGGCTTCTTCAAAACCGGCGACCTTGCCCGCCGCGACGCCGATGGCAACTTCTATATCGTCGATCGGCAGAAGGACATGATTCTCGTATCCGGGTTCAACGTATATCCGAACGAAATCGAGGCCATCGTGGCCCAGCTGCATGAGGTTCTCGAATGCGCCTGCGTCGGAACTCCCGATGCGGATACTGGCGAAGCTGTTGCCCTCTATGTCGTCAGGAGCAGCGAAGAGCTTGGTGAAGCCGAGGTGCGCGAACACTGCCGCCGCAATCTCGCCGCCTACAAGGTTCCGCGTCACATAAGCTTTATCCCTGAAATGCCAAAGACTTCGGTCGGGAAGATTTTGCGGCGCGAACTGCGCGCGCGCCACGCGGCCTAACGAAATGTGCCTCAAGGCAACGCCACGGCCGGACATCAACCGGGGTGGCGACACGCGGCCACCGCGTTGAGATGCCACCGGGGTTTCGAGAACCTATCGCGCTTTCGTCCAGAAACGTTCATCGCCGGGTGGCGCGCGACCTGGCTTCAATCGGTTGGGCTGCCGCCCCAACCTTCGCCCATTCACGCGGTCACGAGATATAATCTGCCCTTCTCTCGGCGGCGGCCCTAGAACGGATGTATGAGCGCGCCGCACTGTATGCAGGGATGTGCGCCCGCGATGATCCTTGGCGACTTGGCCGACTGGCGAGTCGAGGAGAATGGCGTCGATCCAGA
>CAZGVX010000076.1:0-4629 GCA_964529225.1 uncultured Sphingobium sp. | reverse complement strand
TGGGGAGAGTGGAAATGGCACATTGTCGTCGAGAAGTCGTTGCGGCGTTGGCACTTGGATGCTCGTGGATGGCGATCTCGCCCGCCGCCGAGGCGCAGGTCGCGGCTGACGAAGCCGGAGCGCGGGCAAGTGAGCCAAGAGCGATTGAGGTGGGCGAAATCGTGGTGACGGCCCGCGGACGCGCCGAAAAGCTCAAGGACGCACCGATCTCCGTCGCCGCATTCACCGACAAGCAGGTCGAGCGCCAGCAGATCAAGCAGCCTTCCGACTTTATCGCGCTGACATCGAACATAGGTTTCTCGCAAACCACCAATGCTGGCGATACCGCGGTCCAGATCCGCGGGATCATTCAGCCACGCGATTCCGAGCCACCGTTCGTGCTGGTGCTTGATGGGGTCGTTGCGCCGAATACAAATGCGTTCAACCGGGCGCTGGTCGATGTCGAGCAGATCGAGGTGCTTAAAGGCCCGCAGGGCGCGCTCTACGGGCGCAACGCCATTGCGGGCGCGATCATCATCAATACGAAAAAGCCGACCAACGATTTCAGCGGCCAGGTGAGCGCCAGTTACGCGACAGGCGACGAAGTCGATGTAAGTGGCACACTCAGCGGGCCAATCGTAAGGGACAAACTCTTTTTCCGGGTCAGCGGTTCTGTCCTCAATCGCTCCGGTTATTTTTTCAACAACACGCTTCAGGAGCGCGTCGATCCCTACAAAGAGGTGACTGCCAGAGCGCGCCTGATCTGGAACGCGACAGACAGGCTCACCGTCGATTTCCGTTACGATTATGGCAAGATCGATGGGTACGCGATCAATTTCAACGCCCAGGCCAATATCTACACCCCCTTTCTGAGCGCGAACCCCACAGGTGTTTTCAAACTTGGCGGCGGCGTCGACATCAACAACGCATCACAGCCCTATTTCACGAATGTCCAAAGCCTCGACCGCCAAAAGCGGCATGAGCTGGCGCTCAAGTCCGATTATAAGGTCGAGTTCGGTACATTTACACTGACGGGATCCTACAGCAAGTTGACGGAACCGGCGGCGGGTGATGGGGCAGTAAATCTGTCGCTTTTCAGTGAGAACTTGCCCGGCGACACCATGATCAAGCTGCTACCGGGCATAGATCAGGCCGGTTACAGCAACGGGCCGAACGAAAACCCCCAGCTGCAAACGCGCAACGAAACAGACAAGACCGTCGAGCTTCGCTTCACGTCGCGCGCTGATATGCCTCTGCGCTTTACGGTTGGCGGCTACTATGCCGATATCGATCGCGAGGTCATTCTCGCCAATGTCATCGACAAGGGGGGCATTGTCCTGCCCAATCCGGTTAACGGTCCGGACACCCTCAGCCCCACAGCGAACCTGACGTGGACGAGGACGCGAAACAAGGTCAAATCGGGTTTCGTCAACCTGTCCTACGACATCCTCGATGATCTGGAGGTTACTGCGGCGGCGCGCTATGACAGCGAGACAAAAACCAATGTCCTGCTGACGCCGCACATCATCCGTCCATCCAACCCCGCCGGCGATCCTGCCGATCCGGCGAGTTATCTGACGCCCTATCTCGATAACGATCCGGCCCGGACGCGCAGTGCGACGTTCAGCAAGCTGCAGCCGAAGTTTACCGCGCGCTACAAGGTTACGCAGGATCAGGCTGTCTATGTAACCTATGGGTTGGCGCAGCGCTCCGGCGGTTTCAATCCGGTTGGCTCGCGCGCCACGGTTCTGAGTGTCGACGGCGACCTGAATTCAACGGTTCAGGACCAGTTCCCTGCCGAGATTTCGCGCTCGTGGGAGGCCGGTTTCAAAACATCCTGGTTTGACCGGCGGCTTACCCTGAACGGCGCGGCGTTCTCAACGACTGTCCTTAATGCAAATAACTTCCAGTTCTACCCGATCAGCTTTTCCCGTGTTGTTACGACGGTTGACCGCATCGCCCTGAAGGGATTCGAGATTGAAGGTATTGTTCGGCCGACGCCCGAACTGACCCTCAACGCATCGTTCGGGTATGTGGATACAACGGTGAAAGTGAACCGCAACAACCCGGCGACAGTCGGTAACAGGCAGGCATATACACCGGAGTATACCATCAATATTGGCGCGCAATATGTGCGCCCTGTGACCGGCACGATAGATCTGCTGGCGCGAATTGCATATCAGCGCATTGGGTCAGAATATTTCAATATCGAGAACTCGCCGGGGACTTTGCGCAGTCCTGTCGATCTGGTCGATGCGAGCCTGGCACTGGAAACCAAAAAATGGACGTTCTCGGTTTATGGGAAGAACATTTTTGACAAAAAATATAACACCGACGCCGTAATTCTCCCCGCGTCGTTTGGATTGTACAACTTTGTTACGCACGCGCCGCCGGCGATTTATGGCGTGCGCGGTGTGTACAAATTTTGATCCATGCGCTCGCCCATGTTTGGAACTGTGTGGTTGATCGCAAGCACCGTCGAAGTCGGTCCTTGCCGGACGGTCGACCACAAGGCGGCTAGAGATTCCGACCCGGCCACGTCGTTGTGAGCTTTATTTCTGCATCCCAAATCGCTACCTGCGAAGCTGTAGAGTGAGCAATTCATGCATTGCAGCGTTTTGCCGCTTTGGCAGCGAGAAAGTGGAGAAGTAATGGCCGTTGAACCAGACACCGCGATCGTTGACCAGGTTGAGGGCGCCGATACTCCGTCCGGTTCGAGCCTCGAAATGGTCTATCACCAGGTTCGGGAAGCTATATTACGCAATGAGTTACAACCAGGAACCGTGATATCGCAGGTCAAGCTTGCCGCATTGATTGGCGTCAGTCGGACCCCCTTGCGTGAAGCGGTGAGGTTACTACAGAATGAAGGGTTGGTCGAGGCCGAGCATAATCGGCGGGTCTATATCTCAAAGCTGTCTCATTCCGACCTCGAGCAGCTGTATGCATTACGGATCGTCAATGAGGCTCTGGCCGTTCGGTTGTCGGTGCCCAATTTCGATTCTGAAGACGATCGTAAATTGGCCACCCTGGTCGGCGACATGGCCCGGCTCCAGGGCGAAGGCAATATTGACGGGTGGGAGGCGGTGCACCAGGGTTTTCATCATCAACTGATCTGCCGGGCTGGTCCACGCGCCGCAAAGCTGATTGATGAACTAGCGGCCCACGCCGAACGCTATCGCCGAACCTTCATCACACAGGCCCCGCGTGCCTGGTCCGACGGCGAGGCGGAGCATGCGGGCATTGCGCAGGCGTGCTTCGATCGCAATGCAGGCCTGGCCGCTTCCCTGCTGGCACGTCATCTCGGGCGGACCGCACTGACGTTGATGCTTAATCACGCGCCCGAATATGAGCCTGCAATGGTGCGGGCCGCAATCCGCTCAGTTGTCGAGGCGAGCTAAGTCGGGCCGCGTATCTCTCACTCGCCGCGGCAGTGTCTGCCAAGGATACCGTCGAAATTGGCACCGGAAGCATCAGACCTATTTGATATATGGAGAGGTTGGGAATCAGGGCAATGATAACCTCGGTTGACGATTTGCGGGATGTGGCCCGGCGCCGGATCCCGAAAGCCATTTTCGACTATGCCGATCGCGGCTCCTACGCGGAGATGACGATCGCGGCAAACCGGGCCGACTTGGCGGCGATAGCATTTCGCCAGAGGGTCATGGTCGATGTCGAACATCGTTCCTTGACGACACAGGTTCTGGGTCGTGAGATCGCGCTGCCCGTCGCCATTGCGCCGACAGGACTGACCGGCCTGTTTCACCGCAACGGCGAAATTCATGGCGCCCTGGCGGCCGAGCAGGCCGGAATCCCGTTTTGCCTCAGCACGATGTCGATTTGCTCTATCGAAGATGTTCGCCGTGCTGTGACAAATCCGTTCTGGTTTCAGCTCTATTTCATGCGCGACAAGGAGATGAATAGGAACCTGATCGAGCGCGCGCGCGCGGCGCAGTGTTCCGCGCTGGTTCTGACATTGGACTTGCAGATTCAGGGCCAACGCCACCGGGATCTCAAAAATGGTCTGTCGGTTCCGCCCCGATTGACGCTATCCAACGCGCTCGATATCGCAACAAAGCCGCGCTGGGCGGCCGGTGTCTTGCTGGGAAAGCGGCGCACATTCGGCAACCTTGCGGGGTTTACCGCAGGATCGGATAATCTTACCACCTTGTCGCGCTGGATCGCCAGCCAGTTTGACCCTTCGATGACGTGGCGCGATATCGAATGGATTCGCAGCCTCTGGCCCGGGAAGCTCATCCTGAAAGGCATCATGACTGTTGACGATGCGCGGCAAGCTGTTGCGGCCGGCGCCGATGCCATTGTTGTTTCGAACCACGGTGGTCGCCAGCTCGATGGTGCGCGCTCCTCGATTTCGCAATTGCCGCATATTGCCGCCGCCGTGGGCGATCGCACGGAAGTGCTTTTCGATGGCGGGGTGCAGTCCGGTCAGGATGTCTTGCGGGCGCTTGCGCACGGCGCTCGTGCCTGCCTCCTGGGGAAGAGCTTCCTTTATGCCTTGGCTGCTGGCGGTCAGGCCGGCGTGACGACAATGCTCGATATATTGCGCAGGGAGCTTGACGTCACGATGGCGCTGACCGCTGTCAAAAGCATCGCAGAGATCGGGCCGGACGTTTTAGGGAACTGAGCCTGGCC
>CAZGVX010000075.1:0-9511 GCA_964529225.1 uncultured Sphingobium sp. | reverse complement strand
CCGACGCACATGCTCGCCTGATCCGACAGAATGTCGCCGAACAGGTTGCCGGTGACGATCACATCGAACTGACCGGGGTTGCGGACAAGCTGCATCGCGGCGTTATCGACATAGAGATGGCTCAGTTCGACATCGGGATAGTCCGCCGACACCTCGATCATGACGTCCCGCCAGAGCTGGCTGGTCTCGAGCACATTGGCCTTGTCGACCGAACAGAGCCGCCGGTTGCGCGCCCGCGCCGCGGCATAGGCGCTGTGCGCGATCCGCCGCACTTCGGCCTCGTCATAGGACATGACATCATAACCCTGGCGCAGGCCGACCTCGGTCGTGCGCATGCCCTTTTCACCGAAATAGACGTCACCGTTGAGCTCGCGCACGATGAGCAGGTCGATCTGCCGCGCGATCTCCGCGCGGAGGGTCGAGGCATCCGCCAGTTCGGGAAACAGCTTCGCCGGGCGCAGGTTGGAAAACAGGGTGAGTTCCTTGCGCAGACCCAGAATCGCCTGTTCCGGTCGCAAATGCCGGTCGAGCGCATCGCAGTCGGGATCGCCCACCGCGCCGAACAGGATGGAGTCCGCGCGCTTCGCAAGGTCAAGCGTCGCCGACGGTAGCGGATGGCCCGCCGCCTTGTAGGCCGCGCCGCCGACCAGCCCTTCCTCGAAGACCAGGCCCTCGATCGCAAGCGCATCCAGCACCCGCCGCGCCTCGGTCATCACCTCGGGTCCGATCCCGTCACCGGCGAGCACCGCAACCAACATTGTCTCTGATCTCCTTTGGGACAGGCCGCGACGCATATGCCCCGCGTGCCGATCAGGCAATGGCTCTTTTCAGCCGCTCCATCAGCCGTTCACGCGCAGCGAGCGGATCGCGGCGGCGATCGGCGAACAGGTCGCGGGCGAGGCGACGGCCATTGTCGTCAAGGCCCCGCAGGATCGCGGCCGAATCCTCTCCGGCAGGCCCGGCGACGCGGTCGACGCCATAGCCGAGGCCGGCGAGCAGCAGCCGCTCATAGCCCAGCAGCGCAACCGCCCAGCCCCGCGCGGCAGGCGCTGCCTCCACCGCGTCGAGGAGGCCGCCGAGCGCCTCGTGCAGCGGCGGATAGGGATGCCCCTCCGGCAGGGCCGCAGCGGTCAGCCCGCACGCCCAGTCGATCGCGGCGGCGGGCAGGGGCTCGGTCAGCAGCGGCCCGCGACTATGGACAAGTTCGATCGTGGCGTGCGCGAGTTGCTCCTCCGTGCGGGCGCGCAGCTCCGCCGCGACAATGTTACCGGGGATCAGAACGGGGCGCATCCGGGTCGAGCGCCCGCCCCGGACATAGGCCGCGACGAGGCCCGCCTCCGGCGTCATCAGCCGCACGATCGCGCCATGCTCGCCATGCGCGCGAACGGCGCAGAGGATCGCGGAGGTGGTCAGCTGGGGCATGTCGGTGTGAATATGGCCCCGGACCGATCACAAGAATATAGCGATGCCTGCCGCCGGGATGAAAAGAAGCGTCGCGAATACGCTAATCAACGAAACCGCGACGATATGAAGCACGCCCAGATCGCGTTTGAAGCGGTTCTCCGCTTCCAGATTCCGCATCGCAACAAAACCGACAACCCAAAGCAGCGCGATCAACAGTCCGATCGCATAGGCGGCCATTCCATGCTCTGCCTTGTCCATGATTTGAAGGAAGGTAACAGCAGTCCCGGCCAGAGCCGCAGGCAAGACCGAGGCAATCGCCTTCACGCTCGCGTCGGCATCATCAGCAAACCGCAGGGGCTGCGCAGCAATTGTTCCGACAAAAATCCCGAGGGCGTAATAACCCAAAAGGTCAAAATAAATTCCTGAACCCATAGCATATCCCCCAACTGCCGGTTTGATTATGTCCTACCATTATCCATGAAAAAAATCATACACGGTCCGCGCGACGGCGTCGGACACGCCCGGCGCCCGTGTAAGGTCCTCGAGGCTCGCGTTGCGCACGGCCTTCGCCGTGCCGAAATGCAGCAGCAGCGCCTTCTTGCGCGCGGGGCCGATGCCCGGCACCTCGTCCAGCGAACTCACCCCGATGGCCTTGCTGCGCTTCTGCCGGTGCGCGCCGATGGCAAAGCGGTGCGCCTCGTCGCGCAGCCGCTGGACGTAGAACAGCACCGGATGGTTGGTCGGCAGGGTCAGCGCGCGTCCGTCGAGCAGGTGGAACACCTCCCGTCCCTCGCGACCGTGATGCGGCCCCTTGGCGACGCCGACAAGGCAGACATCCTCGATGCCCATGTCCTCCAGCACCGCGCGCGCCGCGCCAAGCTGCCCCTTGCCGCCGTCGACCAGCACAAGATCGGGCCATTCGCCGCCATCGCGATCCGGGTCCGTTTCGGCTGCGCGCGCAAAGCGCCGCTCGAACATCTCGCGCATCATCGCGAAATCGTCGTCGGTCGCGGCCTGCTTCATGTTGAACTTGCGATAGGCGTTCTTGCGAAAGCCCTCTGGCCCGGCGACGATCATGGCGCCGAGCGCATGGGCGCCCTGGATGTGGCTGTTGTCATAGACCTCGATCCGGTCGGGCGGACCATCGAGCCCGAACAGTTCGGCCACGTCCTCAAGCAGCTTCGCCTGCGTCGTGCTCTCCGCCTGCCGCCGCTCCAGCGCCTCGGCGGCGTTGCGTTCCGCCTGCCGGATGAGCCGGACGCGCTCGCCCCGCTGCGGCACCTCGATCCGAACCTTGCGCCCGAGCCGTTCGCCCAGCGCCTCGGCGAGCAGTTCGCAGTCCTGCGGCCTGCGATCCGCGAGGATCAGCGGCGCGGGCGGCACCTCCTCGTAAAATTGCGCCATGAACTGCGCCAGCACTTCCTCCTCCGCCACGTCCGCGACATGGACAGGAAAGAAGCTGCGATGGCCCCAGTTCTGGCCGCCGCGAATGAAGAAGGCCTGGATGCAGATACCGCCCTTGTGCGCGGCCAGCGCGAAAATGTCGGCATCGCCAAGGCCCTCGGCATTGATCGCCTGGCTGCCCTGGATGAAGGTGAGCGCCTTGAGCCGGTCGCGATAGACCGCCGCCATCTCGTAATCCATCGCCTCGGCCGCGGTCTGCATGGCTGCCGACAGCTTGCCCTGCACCCGGGTGGACTTGCCGCCGAGAAAATCCTGCGCATCGCCGATCAGCTCCGCATAGGCGGCGGCTTCGATCCGCCCCACGCACGGCGCCGAACACCGCTTGATCTGGTAGAGCAGGCAGGGCCGCGAGCGGTTAGCGAAAAAACTGTCCGTGCAGGAGCGCAGCAAAAACAGTTTCTGGAGTGCATTGATCGTGCGCGTGACAGATCCCGCGCTCGCAAAGGGACCGTAGTAGCGGCCCTTGATGTTCTGGGCGCCGCGATGCTTCTGGATGCGCGGAAAGGCATGATCCTCCCGCAGCAGGATATAGGGAAAGCTTTTGTCGTCGCGCAGCAGCACATTGTAGGGCGGGCGGAACCGCTTGATGAGCTGCGCCTCCAGCAGTAGCGCCTCGGCCTCGCTCGACGTGGTGACAATGGTCATGGAGCGCGTCTGCGCCACCATGCGACGAAGGCGATTGGGGAGCCGGTCGATCTGCGTATAGGCCGCGACCCGATGTTTCAGCGCGCGCGCCTTGCCCACATAGAGCACGTCGCCACGGGCATCCTGCATGCGGTAAACGCCCGGACGGGTGGGCAAGGTCGCAATCGTCTCGCGCAGCGCCGCCACGCCGGCGTCGAGATCGGGCGCATCCGACCCGCGCACGGTGTACGCCGCGCGCTCTTCGTTGAAACGGTGCGGGGATTGGCGTTCCGTCATTATCCACAAATAGAAAGGCCGGACTGGATTGCCCAGCCCGGCCCCTCGAAACTTCTGTGGATCAGCGACCGCAGCCGCGCAAATCAGTGCGCGGTGCCGATGCCCTTGATGCTGCGCTCCACCATCGCGGCGTCCGCGGCAGCGTCATGATGCTGACCGATCAGCCTCGCGGCGGCGCTCGTCGCCGTTTCGACAGCAAGCGCCCGGATTTCGGCGATCGCCGCGCGTTCGGCGCCAGCAATCTTGTCCTCGGCCATCTTCTGACGCCGGGCGATGATCTCGGCAGCCTGCGCCTTCGCATCCTCGACCGCTTCGGCCGCCTCCTGCCGTGCCCGGGCAATCATCGCCTCGGCATCGACCTCGGCCTGGGCCATCTTGCGCTCATATTCGGTCTTCAGCGCCTCGGCCTCGCGACGCAATGATGCCGCTTCATCGAGTTGCGTGCGGATTTCACCGATACGCTTGTCGAGCATCGCGCCTATCGCGGCCGGCACTTTCTTCCAGATCATGATCGCGATCAGGACGGCCATGGCCGCGCTGACGATCACCGTCGAATCGAGCACACCGGCAATCGCGGGATCGGGCGCGTGCGCGGCAGGCCCGCCGTGCGCCTCCGTGGCCGCGTGGGCCGCCCCGTTCATCGTCTCTGTTTCAGCCGCATGGTCGAGATTCTGTTCGACGGCGGCGGACCCGTTGGCGTCAGCCATGGTTAAGAGCCTCCCTGGTCGCCTGGGCTGCCGCCTCCGGCGATACCTGAACACCCGCGACACGCTGCGCCATCTGCGCTGCCGCGTCCGCCGCGACCGCCTCGATCTGCGCAAGCGCGGCGGTGCGAGACTGGCCGAGCTGCACGTCCGCAGCATTGATCCGGTCTGCTATGACGCGGTCGGCCTCGGACAGCCGCGCCTCATTCTCCTTGGCGGCAGCCGCCGTCGCTTGCGCAACGATATCTCTTGCACGCGCCCGGTCGGCGTTCTCGCGAGCACGCCATTCGGCCTCCAGCGCATCGGCACGGGCCGAACCGGCCCTGGCCGCCGCCATGTCATCGCTGATCTGCTTCTGCCGGCGGTCGAGCGTCCCCTGAACCTTGGGGACCATAGCACGGCCGATCACAAGGAAGACAAAGCCAAAACTCAGCAGCAGCCAGAACAGCTGTGACGAATAGGTGGCGGCAAGTTGTGCAATCTGAGGCATGACGCAATCCGGAAAACCCGGACGGGGCCAGCGAACCTTTCAGGGCTCTGCCTGGCCTCCGTCCATGGTCAGAAAAGGCGCTCCGTCGCGATTAGGCGACGAAAACGAGGATCATCGCAACGACGAACGACAGCAGGCCGAGAAGCTCGGCGGCCGCGAAGCCGATGAACAGACGGCCCTGCTGGCTGTCGGCCGCGCCCGGGTTGCGCAGGGCGCCCTCAAGGAACGAGCCGAAGACGTTGCCCACGCCGAGGGCGGCCAGACCGGCGCCGAATGCCGCGATACCGGCACCGATGAGCTTTGCGGCTTCTGCGTCCATGTTCTTTACTCCTTTTCTAGAATTCACTGTTCATGTGGATGGAAAGCGGCCCTGCGGCCCTTAGTGAAGATTTTCCGCGTCGTTGATGTAGAGCGAGGTCAGCAGCGCGAACACATAAGCCTGCACGAAAGCAACAAGAACTTCGAGCGCCATGATACCGACCATCAGGACAAAGCTGGGCACGCCAACGACGAGGCCGTAGATCGCGCCCGCGTTGGTCGCGTTGATAACGAACCCGGCCAGCACCTTCAGAAGCACGTGCCCGGCGGTCATCGCAACGAAAAGCCGGAGGCCAAGACTGAACGGGCGCACCATGAACGACACGAATTCGATCGGCGCGAGGATCGGGATCATCGGCAGCGGCGTGCCGTGCGGCACGAACAGCGAGAAGAAGTGGAGGCCATGCTTCCAGAAACCGACGATCAGGACGATCGAAAAGCTCATGATCGCGAGGATGCCGGTGACCGTGAAGTGGCTTGTCAGCGTGAAGGGATGGATTCCGACAAGGCCGAGCGGCAGCAGGCCCATCACGTTCGCGAAGAGGATGAACATGAACAGCGAGAAGACATAGGGCACATATTTGCGACCGCCCTCGCCCACATTATCGAGCATCAACTTATCGATAAAGCCGGTGAACATCTCGACCGCGGCCTGCCAGCGGCCCGGGATCATCTGACCTTTCAGGCCCTGGAGCATGAACAGCCACAGCGCCACCGCAGCGGCGACCATCCAGGCGGCGCTGTTGGTGAAGGCGATATTGAAACCGCCGATCGCCCATTGATCGGTCCCGAAAAGGGGCTCGATCATGAACTGATGCATCGGATCAATCTTGCCAGACTCTGCCACGTATATCCCTCGACCCACGAAATCTGCGATGCGCTGACGCCCTTTATTTCGGGCGCTTTGACGAAAGTCTGATTATGTTCCTGAACGCAGCGATGAAACCGAGAAACAGGAACACCAACAAAGCCCCAGGAGACGTGCCCGCCAGCCGGTCTATCACCCAGCCGATCAGCGCGCCGCCGACAGGAGCCCCGATCAGTTCGGCAAGAACCCGATTGCCCAAACGATAGCTCTCATCGCCCTGGCCCCCCGCGTCCCTGTTCGATCTGACCGCACCAGCGCGTTCCGCGTCCTTCAGTCGCTCCTGGAGCGATTGCAGCCGCGCGTCCTCGCCGACGGGATCATGCCCGGACTCTCCCTGCACCATGCGCCCTCTCCCAAAAAACAGGTGAGAATGCGCGTGACGCCAACCAGAGGGTCCGTCAAGGCGCGGCCCGTTTAGGTAGGGCTATCGGTCAAGTCAACCCGGACCATATGACCCACATTGCAACGCAGCATCATCAGGGGCCGGTGCCCGAGAAATCCGTTCGCCTCCCTCCAATTCCATGCTTTATGCTGGTCCTCATGAGCAAGCGCACCACCAAGGCAACGCTGGCCGAAGCCAATCCTTCGGGGTTTGCAACGGACCCCAGCGGGTCTGCCGAGAACCATGCGGGCCACCGGGCACGCTTGCGCCAGCGGCTGGCCGAAGGCGGGCCGGAGGCGCTCCTCGATCACGAGATTATCGAATATCTGCTCGCCCTGGCCATCCCGCGGCGGGACACCAAGCCGCTTGCCAAGCGCCTCATTGCCCATTTCGGCTCTCTCGGCAGGGTTCTGACAGCGGACTGGGCGGCCCTTGAACGGTTTGCCGGAATGGGTAAAACGAGCGCCGCCGCGCTCAAGATCGTGCAGGCCGCAAGCCTCAGGATGTTGAAGGCCGAAGCGCGGGAAAGGCCGGTTCTTTCAAGTTGGCAGGCGCTGCTCGACTATCTTCAGGCGGACATGGCCCATATGTCGGTAGAGCGGGTGCGCATCCTCCACCTCAATAGCCGTAACATGCTGATCCGGGACGACCACATGGGGGATGGCTCGATCGACGAAGCGGCAATTTATGTGCGGGAGGTTATTCGGCGCGCTGTCGATCTTTCAAGTGCCAGTCTGATTGTCGTTCACAATCATCCCAGCGGGTCGCCCGAACCGAGCCGGCAGGATATTGCGATTACGCGCGAACTGATGGATGCCGCGCGGCCGCTTGGCATAAGCGTGCTGGACCATCTGATCATCAGCGCCGGAGGACATCGGAGCCTGAAGTCAATGGGACTTATGTAGCATTGCCGGAACCGGATGAAGGCCCTGCCCTCACACGATTGCGCGACATTCATAGATCAGCCGCCAAGAAAGCCTGTCAGCTCGTCCCGCGACACCGACTTGTCGCCGTTCTTGTCAGCGGATTTCCAGGCAGCCATTGCATATTTGCGCACCTCGGACGGGTTCGCGGTCTTTCCAGCCGCCGCCATTTCAGCCGTCTTCATATCCGACACCCAAGTCGAGAACTCGGCGGCGGACAGGCTTCCCGAGCTGTCGGCGTCATACTTCGCCCAGCCCGATTCGACGGCGGCGGTCACCTGGGCCGAATCATTGGTGGTCGCGGCCGAGCCCTGACCGCTCATCGGCATGGCATTGCTGTCCGTCACCGGCCCTGTCCCCGGCACGGCTGCGGGCGATGCGCCAGGTGCGGTCGATCCACCCGTGGCCGGGGCAGCGCCTTCACTCATAGGTGCCGCAACCGCGGCAACAGGCGTGAGCATCAGAGCGGTCGTAAGAAGAATCGTTTTCATGGCACTCTCACTTTCTTAGGCACGGGTGGCGCGCCTCGACTGCACCCACCCTCATTGAACTTGCCCGGCACCAATGCGCCATGGGCCGGGAGGTTGCCGATTGCGCGCGGAAGCCGCATCGGTTCGTCGGGCTTTTGGGGCGGACCGGGTCCTGACGGTCGCTTCCCGTCGACAGGCGGCGGCTTTCATTCCGCGGCGAAGCCGCTAAGGGCTTCGGCTTCAAGCCTGTTGGAGCACCCTATGGTCCCCCGTTATGCCCGCGCCGAAATGACCGCGATCTGGTCGCCGGAAAATCGCTACAGCATCTGGTTCGAGATCGAGGCGCATGCGACCGACGCGCTCGCCGAGCTTGGCGTCGTCCCCGCAAGCGCGCCCAAGGCCCTGTGGGACTGGTGGGCGACCCGCCCCGCCATCGACGTCGCCGCAATCGACGCGATCGAGGCCGTCACCAAGCATGACGTCATCGCTTTCCTGACCTGGGTAGCCGAACAGGTCGGAGACGAGGCGCGCTTCATGCATCAGGGCATGACGTCGAGCGACGTGCTCGACACCTGTCTCGCGGTGCAGCTGGCCCAGGCGAGCGACATTCTATTGTCCGATCTGGATGGATTGCTCGCCGCCCTCAAACGTCGCGCCTTCGAACATCGCATGACGCCATGCATCGGGCGGAGCCATGGCATCCACGCCGAACCGGTCACCTTCGGTCTCAAGATGGCGGAGGCTTACGCCGAGTTCAGCCGCTGCAGGGCGCGCCTCGCCGCCGCTCGCGCCGAAATCGCAACATGCGCCGTCTCCGGGGCAGTGGGCACCTTCGCCAATATCGACCCGCGCGTGGAGGCGCATGTTGCCGCACAGTTGGGCCTTGCGGTCGAACCCGTCTCCACACAGGTCATCCCGCGCGACCGACATGCCATGTTTTTTGCGACACTCGGCGTCATCGCTTCCTCAATCGAACGGCTGGCCGTCGAGATACGTCATCTCCAGCGCACGGAAGTGCTTGAAGCGGAGGAGTATTTCTCGCCAGGGCAAAAGGGTAGCAGCGCGATGCCGCACAAGCGCAATCCTGTGCTCACGGAAAACCTCACCGGCCTTGCGCGCATGGTTCGCGCGGCGGCGGTGCCGGCGATGGAAAATGTCGCCCTCTGGCACGAACGCGACATCAGCCATTCGAGCGTCGAGCGGTTCATCGGCCCCGATGCCACCATCACGCTCGACTTCGCGCTGGCGCGGCTCACAGGCGTCATCGACAAGCTCATCGTCTATCCCGAGCGGATGCTCCGGAACATGAACCGCATGGGTGGCCTCATCCATTCGCAGCGCGTGCTGCTGGCGCTGACACAGGCGGGCGTCAGTCGCGAGGACAGCTATGCGCTGGTGCAGCGCAACGCGATGAAGGTGTGGGAAGCCGACGGCACGCTGTCGCTGCTGGATCTGCTGAAAGCGGACCCGGCCGTGTCGGCGCATCTTGGGGGCGCCGAGCTCGAGACGCTTTTCGATCTCGACTATCACCTGAAGGGTGTCGATGCGATCTTTGCGAGGGTGTTCG
>CAZGVX010000074.1:0-10426 GCA_964529225.1 uncultured Sphingobium sp. | reverse complement strand
CTCTCTTCTTGCTCAGGGCCTTTCTGGCTCAAGCCACGACCATGCGGAACATGTCCACACCGCCTAGGCTGTCCCCTTGTCATGCGCGCCGTGATAGGGGATGCGCCATGAAGTTCAATCCGCATTTCCTGCCGCTGCCGGCACTCCTTCTGGCCGTTGCGGCCTGCGCGTTCGCGCCGGTCGCGCCCGCCCCGCCGCCGGGCCGCTATGTCGCCGGCGCCGGCCTTGATGCCGATGCGCTGGGGCGGGCGGCCGCGCCGTTTTTCGACCCGGCCCAAAAGCTGGGCGAGACCCGCGCCCTTCTGATCCTGCACGAGGGCCGGATCATTGCCGAACGCTATGCGCCGGGGTTTGGCCCCGACACCCGGTTGCCGAGCTGGTCGATCGCCAAGACCGTCACCGCCCTGCTCGTCGGCATCATGGTGAGCGACGGACGACTGGCGCTCGACGCGCCGGCGCCGGTCGCGGCATGGCGTCAACCCGGAGACCCGCGCGGGCGGATCACCGTCCGGCAACTTCTCAACATGACATCGGGCATCGCGCACCGGGAGCAGGAGGGGCCGCTCGAAGATACCGATGCGCTGCGCATGCTGGTCGGTGACGGCGCGCAGGATCAGGCCGCCTATGCCGAGGCCAAGCCGCTTGCCGCCGAACCGGGCGACCGCTTCCGCTACAGCAGCGCCAGCAGCCTGATCCTGGCCGACATGATGACGGGCCTTCTCACCGAAAGCACAAGGCCGGAGGACAGGCGCGCCGCCATGGCCGCCTTCCTGCGCGAGCGCCTGTCCGCGCCCGCCGGGCTGGCAAGCCTGTCGGCCGAGTTCGACGCGCGCGGCACGATGATCGGCGGGGCGATGATGCATATGACGGCGCGGGACTATGCCCGGCTCGGCGAACTGCTGCGCAATCACGGTCGCCTCGCCGACCGGCAGATTGTCCCTGCTCGCTGGATCAGGGTGATGACGAGCCCGTCGCCTGTAAACGCAGGCTATGGCGGGCATCTCTGGCTTAACCGGCCCGGCGCCGAAAGCACGCTATTCCCCGGTTCGGCCTCGCCGCGCCTCTTCGCGGCCAACGGCTTTCGCGGGCAATATGTGCTCGTCGATCCCGGCAAGGCGATCACCGTTGTCCGGCTGGGCGTGTCGACGGACGCCGAACTTCCCCGGCTGCGGGACGCGCTGGCGCAGCTCGTCGAGCGATTGTCCGCAGGGCATCGAAAGTGAGACAGCGTCGCGATATACAGTTGCGAAATCCGTTAAGTCACGACATTGGTTACAGAAATTTTCGACACTCTGTTTATCTTTCAGCAGCCTTCGGGGGCTTAGGCAGCGGGACATGACGAACCTCACCGACCTTGCGCGGATGACCGGCCTGTCCGTGTCGACGATTTCGCGGGCATTGGCGGGGAAAACCGTCGTGGCCGAAGCGACCCGGGAGCGCGTCAAGGCGCTCGCGGAAGAACATGGCGTAATCCTCAACCAGTCGGCGCGCAACCTGCGGCTGGGCAGGACCGGGGCGATCGGCGTGATTTTGCCGCTGGGACACGAGGTCGGTCAGAGCCTGTCGGACCCGTTCTTCATGGCGCTGCTGGGGCCGCTCGCGGACGCCATCGCCGAGCGCGGTCATGATCTCCTGCTGTCGCGCGTCATCCCGACCCATGAGAGCTGGCTTGAGCGGGTCGTCGATTCCGGTCGGTTCGACGGCGTGGTTCTGATCGGCCAGTCCAACGAGATCGAGGCCATCGAGGCCGTAGCCAGCCAGTATCAGCCGCTGGTGGTCTGGGGCGCGGCGGTCCCCGGCCTTGCCCAGACAACGGTCGGCACCGACAATCTTGGCGGCGGCAGAACCGCGGCGGACTATCTGCTCAGTCAGGGCCGTCGGCGGCTGGCCTTTTTCGGCAACGTCGAGGCGCCGGAATTCGCGGCGCGGTTCGAGGGGTTCAGGCAGGCTATCGCCGCGGCGGGCGCCGAGCCGCCGCTGCTGCTGCCCATGCACATCACCAGTCAGGAGGCGCACGCGGCCGTCGCCGCCTGGGTCGATGGGAGCCGGCCAGCCATTGACGGCGTCCTGTGCGCGTCCGACGTGATCGCGATGAGCGCGCTGCGCGCCCTTTACGAACAGGGCATCCGGGTGCCGGACGATGTCGCCGTTGTCGGCTATGACGATGTCATGATCGCGCGCATGGCCAGCCCGCCGCTGACCACGCTGCGCCAGGATGTCGAGGCGGGCGGCCATCTCCTCGTCGACCTCCTGTTCCGCAAGATCGCGGGCGAGGCGGTCCGGTCCGTCACGCTCGCCCCTGAGCTGGTGGTGCGGGAAAGCGCCTGACCGGCGCCCCGTCCGCCGGAACGCGCAGCGTCAGCGCGGCGGCGATCAGCATGAACAGCCCCGCCAGCATGAGGACGCGGCCGGGATCGCCACCCAGAAGCGGACCATAGACGAGCGGCATGGTCAGGCTTTCCACCAGCATGGGAATGACGATGAACATGTTGAACAGGCCCATATAGACCCCGGTGCGGTCGGGCGGGATGGCCCGCGCCAGCATCGCATAGGGATTGCCCATGAGGCTGCCCCAGCCCAGCCCGATCCCGATCATCAGGCCGAAGAGGACGAGCCTGTCATCCGTGACCGGAATCGCGATCATGGCAAGCCCCGACAGCAGCACGGCAAAAGCATGGAGCCGCCGCTCGCCCCATCGCCGCGCCGACGGCACCATGGCGAATGCGGCGAGGAACGCGATGAAGTTGTAGAAGGCCCCAAGTTGGCCGTTCATGAGCACCGCCTCCCGAAAGGCGGGGCTTGCCGGATCGCGGGTGCCGTATAGCGTGTCAGCGAGCGCGAAGACGACATATTGCCAGTAGGCGAACATCGCATACCACTGGAACAGCATAGGCAGCGCGAGCTGGCGCATCGCGGGCGGCATCCCGGCAAAGGCGGAGCCAAGATCGCGAAACGTCTGCCGCAGGGATCGTGGCGACCGCCCGGCCGCCGCGCGTCCGGCGCCGCTGACCGGCAGTTCGGGCACGCGCCTGATCGACCATAGCATTGTCATCAGCGACAGCAGCGCACCGATGAAGAAGGCCGTCCGCGTTATCGCCGGAACGCCATTGCGATCCAGCGCGGCGGCGCTCATGCCCGCCCAGACCAGCAGCGAGGGCGTGAGATAGGACAGCGTCTGCGCAAGGCCGGTGAAGGCCGACTGCACCAGGAACCCGGCCGACCGCTGCGCCGCCCCCAGCCGATCGCTGACATAGGCGCGATAGGGATCGAGCGTGATGTTGTTGCCCGCGTCGAGAATCCACAGCAGCATCACCGCCACCAGCAGCGACTGGCTGAGCGGCATGGCGACAAGGGCGGCGCTGCAGATGAACGCACCCAGCAGCAGATAAGGCGACCGGCGACCATGGCGCGATACCGTCCGGTCGCTGAGCGCGCCCACGACGGGCTGGACGATGAGACCCGTCACCGGCCCGGCCAGCCACAGCAGCGGCATCACCGCCTCCCCGGCGCCAAGATAGGCGTATATCGGCGCCATGTTGCTCTGCTGCAGGCCGAAGCTGAACTGGAGCCCGAGAAAGCCCAGATTCATCTGGAGGATCGTCGTGAACGACAGCGGAGCAGTTGCGGCCAAAGGGGGTTTCAGATCGGCCATGCCAGCCTCCCGCCGGTTTTGCATGCGCCCGGCCGCGCACCTTTGCGGCTAGCGTTGACCAAAGCGGTTTACAAGCCGATGCGCACGCGCAGAAGGGTGGCGAGCGCCGACGCCATCCGATCGCGACTGGACGGAACTGGGCAGGAACAGGGTCGATGACGAGACTATCAATGCCGCTGGCCGCCGCCATGATCGCGGCGCTGTCAGCGGCTCGGGTCGGGGCGCAGCCCGCCATGGCCGGGACGGACATCATCGTGACCGCCGTCGCGCATGGCATCGACCGGCTGGACAGCAGCATCTCCACAAGCGTGCTCCGCCCGGAAGACATGCCCGCCGCCGCACCGCGCTCGGTCGCCGAACTGTTCCGCAGTATCCCCGGCGTGCGGTCGGAATCCTCGGGCGGCGAAGGCAATGCCAATATTGCCGTGCGCGGCATCCCCATGTCCGCAGGCGGGGCGAAATTCCTCCAGTTGCAGGAGGATGGCCTGCCGGTCCTCGAATTCGGCGATATCGCGTTCGGCAATGCCGACATCTTCCTGCGCGCTGACTTCAACGTCGCGCGGGTCGAGTCGGTGCGAGGCGGTTCGGCGTCCACCTTTGCGTCCAATTCGCCCGGCGGCGTGATAAACCTCCTGTCCCGGACGGGCGAGGAGGACGGCGGCGCGGTGCAGGGCACGATCGGCCTCGGCCATGGCGAGCGGCGGATCGACGCCGACTATGGTGGCGGTCTGGGAGACAAGCTGCTTTTCCATGTCGGCGGCTTTTATCGCACCGGCGAAGGGCCGCGCCGGGCCGGCTATGACGGCAATCGCGGCGGGCAGATCCGGGCCAATATGACGCGCCATTTTCCGGGCGGCTTCGTGCGCCTCCATCTCAAGCATCTCGACGACCGCGCGATCGCCTATCTGCCGAGCCCGGTGCGCGTGACCGGCACCGACGCCAGTCCGGTCTATCGCCCGCTGCCAGGCCTCAGTCCCAATGGCGATGCGATCCAGAGCCGGCATTTCACGCGCGCGGTGACGCTCGATGGCGACAATCAGCGCGCGGTCGATCGGGTGACGGACGGGATGCACCCGCTGGTCAACGCGGTAGGCCTCGAAACCGATGTCGAGATCGCCGCGGGCTGGCGGCTTGTCGACAAGGTCCGCCTTACCGACATCTCGGGCCGGTTCATCGCCCCCTTTCCCGCCGCCGCCAGCCTTGCGCAGACGCTCGCGACCGACATCGGCGGCGCGGGTGCGACCGCCATTTTCGCCAATGGTCCGCGGGCCGGGCAGGCCGTCCCCGCCGACGCCTATGCGATGAACATCGTCCTCCTCAACACGCGGCTGAACAGCCTCGACAATCTCACCAACGATCTGAAGCTCAGCCGCAGCATCGCGGTTGAGGGGCAAGGCGCGCTGGCGATGACCGCAGGCCTCTACAGCGCGCGCCAGCACATCGACATGGACTGGACCTGGTCCGCCTATCTGCTGGAAGCGAAGGGCGACAACGCGGCGCTGATCGACGTGCGGGGCGCGAACGGCGAGCCGGCGACGGATGGCGGCCTGTTCGCCCATGGCGCGGCCTTTTTCGGCAACTGTTGCAGGCGCAGCTATGCGCTGCGTTTCACCACCATCGCGCCCTATGCCGCGCTTAGCTACCGGCGCGGCCTGTTCGCGCTCGACGCCAGCGTGCGGCGCGACACCGGCCGGGCACGCGGATCGGTTGCCGGTGATGGCGCCGTCACGACCTTCGATGTCGATGGCGACGGCCGCATCGCCGCGCCGGAGCGGCGCGCGACGCTCATCCCCGACGATGCGCGGCGGCCGGTCGACTATGCCTATCGCTACTGGTCCTGGAGCATCGGCGCAAACCATCGCCCGCGCGACGATCTTGCGCTGTTTGCCCGGATCAGCCGGGGCGGACGGGCGAACGCCGAGCGTTTCGTGTTCGCGGGCAATCTCGATCCGGCGACCGGAGCGCTGCTGCCCGGCGCCCGGCCCGTCGACTTCGTGCTGCAGGCGGAAGGGGGCGCGAAATATCGCGGGCCGGCGCTCAGCCTCGACGGCACGGCTTTCTGGGCGCGAACCGAGGAGCAAAATTACGAAGCGACCACCCAGCGCAGCCTTGCCAACACCTATCGCGCCTATGGGCTCGAGATCGAGGGCCGGTATCGACGCGGCGGATTTACGATCGACGCGACCGGAACCTGGACCGCGGCCAAAATCATCGCGGCAAGAGATCCCGCGATCATCGGCCACCGCCCGCGCAGACAGGCGGAATTCATCTATCGGGTCACGCCCGCTTATGCGGCCGGGCCGTTCACCATCGGCGCCAGCCTGATCGGCACGACGGCGAGCTATACACAGGATGTCAACCGGCTGAAGCTGCCCGGCTTCGCGCAGCTCAACGGTTTTGTCGGGGTGCGACCCATCGACCGGCTGCTGGTCGCCATCAGCGCGAACAACCTGTTCGATGTGACCGGCTATACCGAGGCGGAGGAGGGCGCGATCCCGGCGGACGGCATCGTGCGCGCCCGCTCCGTCAATGGCCGGACGATAAGCCTCTCGGCGCGGGTGGACCTGTGACCGAACGGCCCCTCATCGGCGGCGTCGAGCTTGGCGGGACAAAGGCGATCGCGCTCATTGCCAAGGGCAGCGAGGTGCTGGACGCGCTGCGGACACCGACCGGCGAACCGGGCGAGACGCTTGGCGCCTTGTCAGCATGGCTGGCGCAGCGCCACGCCGTCGCGCCGCTCGCCGCCATCGGGATCGGCAGCTTCGGACCCCTCGGCCTCGATCCGGCCCGTGCCGACTTCGGGCGCATCACCACCACGCCAAAGCCCGGCTGGGCCGGCACGGACGTGCTGGGGCGTTTTCGCGCGCAGTTCGCCCTGCCGATGGGCTTCGACACCGATGTGAACGGCGCGGCGCTGGCGGAGGGACGCTGGGGCGCGGCGCAGGGCTGCCGAAGCCATGTCTACATCACCATCGGCACCGGCATCGGCGGCGGCATCGTGATCGACGGGCGGCCGCTCCACGGCACTACCCATCCCGAGATTGGCCACTTGCCCGTGCGGCGGGGGGCGGACGCGTCCTTTGCGGGCGTGTGCCCGTTTCACGGCGACTGCCTCGAAGGTCTGGCGTCAGGTCCGGCTATCGCCGCGCGATCCGGGCAAGGCGCGGAAACGCTGCCGCCGGACCATCCCGTCTGGGCCAGCGTTGCGGGCGAACTGGCCCAGCTCATCATGACGCTCATCCTCACCCTGTCGCCCCAGCGCATCCTCATCGGCGGGGGCGTAGGCCTCGGCGCGCAGCACATCTTGCCCATGGTCCGCACCGAGACGCTGCACCTCCTCGGCGGTTATGTCGCGGGGCTGGACGAAAGCGCCATGGCGGCTGTCGTCCGGCCGCCCGCCCTGGGGAAGAAAGCCGGCCCGCTTGGCGCCGTCGCCTTGGGACTTGCCGCGCTCGATGCCGCGCGTACAGATCATCGCTAGCCGCCGGGCCATACCACGGGAGTAGCCATGACCGTCATCGCCGCATCGCTCTATCATGGCGGCAGGCCCGTTGCCCCGGTGCCGCTCGACCGCCCGCCGTCGTTCGACGATGCCAGCGACTTCGTCTGGATCGGTCTGCACGAGCCCACGCTGGCGGAGCTTCGCCAGCTTCAGCAGAATTTCGGCCTGCACCCCCTTGCGGTGGAGGATGCGCTGAAGGCGCACCAGCTGCCCAAGGTCGACGTCTATGGCGACCAGCTGTTCATCGTCGCCCGCACCGCACAGCTGGAGGGCGACACCATCAGCTATGGCGAGACGGCGATCTTTCTCGGGCCGAACCACATCATCTCGGTCCGCCATGGCTCCGCCCGCGCCCACACCGAACTGCGTGCCCAGCTGGAGGCGGCCCCCGCCCTGCTCGCGCGCGGGGTCGACTATGTGCTGCACGGCATTCTCGACTTCATCGTCGACGGCTATCTGCCGGTCGTGGACATCATCGAGGATCATGTGCTGACGATGGAACAGAAAGCCCTCGACAGCAGGCTCAGCCGTCAGGAGATCACCCGGCTGTTCACGCTTCGGCGGGAGACGACGCGGTTCAGGCGGCTGCTAAGTCCCATGGAGGAAGTCGCGAGCAAGCTCGAACTCATCGAGCTGCCATGCATAGACGCCGATATCCGCCCCTATTTCCGCGACGTGCTCGACCATGTCCGCCGTGTCGAGGCGATGGTCGACATGCTGCGCGAGGTGCTGAGCTTCGTGTTCGAGGTGAGCCACCTGCTCGAATCGCAGCGGCAGAGCGAGATCACGCGCCAGCTCGCAGCCTGGGCCGCGATCCTGGCGGTCCCGACCGCCATCGCCGGCATCTACGGCATGAATTTCGAAAACATGCCGGAGCTCAGGACCAAAGACGGCTATTTCGTCGTGCTGGGCGTGATCGCTGTAATCTGCGCCGCGCTCTATGTGCGGTTCCGGCGGATAGGCTGGCTGTGAGCGGCCGTTACCGCCGCGCCTCCTCGATCAGCGCCGCCGCCTCGGCCCCCGACCAGTCCATCGCGCCCACCACGCGGGCGACCTCCTTGCCGGCGGCGTCATAGAGGACGGTCGTCGGCAGCATCCCGGTCCGGTAGTGGAAGCCGAGCTGGTTCTCCGGATCGCGATACAGCGCCAGATGCTTCAGCCGCCGCGCCGCGAAGAAAGCCTGGACCTCGGCGGCCTCGCCCATGTCCTGCGACACCGCCAGCACCCGAAGGTCTGCGTCCCCGCCCGCAAGCGCGTCGATCGTCGGCATCTCCTCGACACACGGCCCGCACCAGGTCGCCCAGAGGTTGACAAGCAGCGGCGTGCCCCGGAACTGCGCGAGGGTGACGTCCTTGCCGTCCGGTCCCGTGAACACGAAGTCGGGCGCATCCTCGCCAGCATGGCTGCGATCAACCCTCGCGATCGCCTTCTCCGGCGCGCCGGACGACGGGGGCACCTCGCCGGAGGTTGGCGCGGTCGCCTCCGTCACAACGTTCCCGCCCGCTTGCCCCTTTTCCGTCGATCGCTTATCGCAGCCGCTCGCCGCCAGCGTGAGGGCGGTCAACAGGAGCAAGGTCATTACAGAGCGCGGCATCTCGTCCCCGGAGCAGAATGCGAACGGCATGTGGGGCGGGCGCTTCGCCGAAGGCCCCGCGGCGGTGATGCGGGAGATAAACGCCTCGCTCCCGTTCGACAAGCGCCTGTGGCGGCAGGACATCAGAGGCTCTGTTGCCCATGCAAAAATGCTGGGCGCGCAGGGGATTATCGCGCCTGCCGACGCCGGGGCGATCATCGCCGGGCTGGAGGGGGTCGCCGCCGATTACGAGCGTGACGGCGTCGCGGTCGACCTGGCGCTGGAGGACATCCACATGGCGACCGAAGCGCGGCTCGCCGAGAGGATCGGGCCGGTTGCCGGGCGCCTCCATACCGCGCGCAGCCGCAACGATCAGGTCGCGACCGATTTCCGCTTGTGGGTGCGCGATGCGATGAACGAGGTCGATGCGGGGCTGTGCGACCTTCAGCGCGCGCTGGTCCGGCGGGCCGCGGACCATGCCGACGCGGTGATGCCCGGCTTCACCCACCTCCAGAGCGCGCAGCCGGTCACGCTCGGCCATCACCTGATGGCCTATTACGAGATGCTGCGGCGCGACCGCTCGCGCTTCGCCGACGCGCGCGCGCGGCTCAACGAATGTCCGCTCGGCAGCGCGGCGCTCGCGGGCACGGGCTTTCCCATCGACCGGGATGCAACAGCGGCGGCGCTGGGCTTCGACCGGCCGACCGCCAACAGCCTCGATGCCGTATCCGACCGCGACTTCGCGCTCGATTACCTCATGGCCGCGACCCAGACCGCGCTGCACCTGTCGCGCCTCGCCGAGGAAATCGTGATCTGGGCCAGCCAGCCCTTCGGCTTCGTCGCCCTGCCCGACGCCTATTCCACGGGCAGCTCGATCATGCCGCAGAAGCGCAACCCGGACGCGGCCGAGCTGGTGCGGGGCCATGCCGGGCGCATCCTCGGCTGCATGACCGCGCTCGCGGTGACGATGAAGGGGCTGCCGCTCGCCTATTCAAAAGATATGCAGGACGACAAGCCGCCGCTGTTCGAGGCACACGACCTGCTAGGCCTGTGCCTTGCGGCGATGACGGGCATGGTCGAAACGCTGACGTTCCGCACCGACCGGATGCGGGCGCTGGCCGAGAGCGGCTTTGCCACCGCGACCGACCTGGCCGACTGGCTGGTGCGCGAGGCGAACGTGCCCTTCCGCGAGGCGCATCATATCACGGGCCGCGCGGTCAAGGCCGCCGAGCAAGCGGGCGTTTCACTCGCTGCCCTGCCGATCGAAACGCTGCAGGCGATCGACCCGCGCATCGGCGCCGGCGTCTATGATGTGCTGAGCGTCGATGCCTCGGTCGCCAGCCGCCGGTCCTTCGGCGGGACCGCGCCGGCGCAGGTGCGCGCGCGCATCACCGAAGCCATGGCGGTGCTGGGATGACGCGCGCCGCGCTTCTCATCCTCGCCGCGCTGCTCGGCGGGTGCGGCAAGCAGGCCGCGCTGACCCGGCTGCCGGGCATGTCGCCCGTGCCCAGGGCAGCCAATGCGCCCGTGGCCGAAACCCCGGCGGCGCTGATCGAGCCGACGACACAGGCCCGGCCGAAGCGGGACATCGACCTGCTCTCGCGCTCCGAGCCGCGCGCCGACGATCCGTTCGACCTGCCGCCGTCGGCAGACAACGGCCGCCCGCCAGCCCCCCGGCCACAAGGCGACTAGGCGGTGT
>CAZGVX010000073.1:0-10640 GCA_964529225.1 uncultured Sphingobium sp. | reverse complement strand
GCGGGCGGTCGGGATGGCCGTCGATCTGTTTGGCCTTGGCGTGACCTCCGGCGACCCCGCACCCGACGGCTTTGTAATCTGGACGCGGCTGGCGATGGCGCCGCTGGACCCGCATGGTGCCATGACCATGCAGCCGATGCCTGTGCGCTGGGAGGTCGCGGCGGATGCCGCCTTCAGGTCGATTGTCGCGGCGGGAGAGGCGACAGCGCGGCCGGAGCTCGGCCATAGCGTCCATGTCGAGGTGACCGGGCTCCAGCCACAGCGGCCCTACTGGTATCGCTTCTCGACCGAAAGTGGCGTGTCGCCGATCGGTCGTGCGCGCACCCTGCCCCATCCCGGTTCCAGCCAGAAGGCGTTCAAATTCGGCGTCTGCGGCTGCCAGAATTACGAGGATGGCTTCTGGCCCGCCTTTCGGCATCTGGCGGCGGAGGACGATCTCGCCTTCGTCTATCATTATGGCGACTTTATCTATGAAGGCGCTGGCAAGCCGATCGGCGAGCATCCGACCTACTGGGGCACGACTGCGCGCTATGTGCGCAGCCATATCGGCCGCGAGTGCTATTCGCTGGACGACTATCGCCTGCGTTACAGCCAGTATCTCTCCGACCCGGAGCTGCGGGCCGCGCGCGCCGCGCACAGCTGGTTCCCGACCTATGACGATCATGAGGTCGCAAACAATTGGGCCGATGCCATCGATCCCAGGGGCACGCCGCCCGAGGTCTTCCGTTTCCGGCGTCAGGCGGCGCTACAGGCCTGGTATGAGTTCATGCCGGTGCGACGGTCGTCGCTCCCGCTCGGCCCCGCCATCACCGCCTATAGGGGCGCGCGCTATGGCGACCTCGTCAGCTTCGATTTTCTCGACACGCGCCAGTATCGCACGGACCAGCCTTGCGGTGACGGCTTCAAGCCCGCCTGTCCCGACATCATGGACCGCGCCGCGCGCATGATCTCCGCCGAACAGGAGGCGTGGCTCGAGCGCAACCTGCATTCGGCTGGCACGGCCTGGCACTGCGTCGCGCAGCAGGTGATGATGATGGCGCTCGACCGGCGCTCGAAGCCCGATCAGCCCGACAAGATCCTCAACCTCGACAGTTGGGCAGGCTATGAAGCCCAGCGCCGTCGGCTGCTTGCCCGGATGAAGGGCCTCGGCAACGTGATCGTCCTGACGGGCGACGAGCATCAGAACTTCGCCGGGACGCTGGATGATGGCGATGCGCCGGTCGGCGTCGAATTCGTCGCGACCTCGATCAGCTCGGGCGGCGACGGCTCGGACGTCAGGCCGGGTAGCGACATCATGCTTGCCAACAATCCGAACCTCAAGTTCATGAACGACCAGCGGGGCTATCTGGTCTGCGACATCACGCCCCACCGCTGGGCGACGCATTTCATGGTGGTGGACAATGTGTCGACCCCGGCGGCGGCGATGCGGCGCCGCGCGACCGCCACCGTTGCACGCGGCGCGGTTCGTCTCACGCTGTCTTGACCGCCGCTTCCCCCGGACCTAACGCACCTGCACAAAATAACACAGGTTGCGAATGATCTATTTTTTTGAAGACGTGCCGGTCGGCTGGAAGCACGACATCGGCCCCTATGAAGTCAACCGGGAGGAAGTGATCGCCTTTGCCGAGCGTTTCGATCCTCAGCCCTTCCATCTCGACGAAGCTGCTGCCAGCAATAGTTTTTTTGGCAGGATCGCGGCGAGCGGCCTGCACACATGCAGCATGGCGCTGCGCATGATCGTCGATCATCAGAAGACCATCCCCGGCTGGACAGAGGCGGCATCGGGTGCGCTCGGCATTGACGAACTGCGATTTCATCGCCCGGTTTACCCCGGCGATTTGCTGCACGGCACAATAGAAATAGAGGAGAAGCTCGACTCCAGGTCGATGCCCGACCTTGGCATCCTGCGGGTGCGGGTTGAGATCATGAACCAGGCCAGCGACCGCGTCCTGAGCTATGTCGCCGCCATTCTTCACAAGCGTCGCCCGGCAGCTGTGCGCTCAACCCAGTCCGCCTGACCGCCGGTCAGTGGCGACCGAACAGTTTCTCGATATCGCCATGCGCCAGCTTGATCCAGGTCGGGCGCCCATGATTGCACTGGCCGCTGTGCGGCGTTGCCTCCATCTCGCGCAGGAGCGCATTCATCTCGGTCACCGAGAGCACGCGCCCCGCGCGCACCGAGCCATGGCACGCCATGGTGGCGGCGACATGATCGAGGCGCTCCTTCAGCGTCACGGCATCGTCATAGGCGGCAAGGTCGTCAGCCAGGTCCCGCACAAGGCCAGCGGGATCGCTGTTGCCGAGTAGCGCAGGCACCGCGCGCACCAGCATCGCCGCCGGGCCGAAACGCTCCACCTCCAGCCCCAGCGCCGCCAGCTCCGCGCTGCGCGCCTCCAGACGATCGCAGGCAGGCTCGTCGAGGTCCACGACCTCAGGCAGCAGCAAAGTCTGCGGCGCAATCTGTCCGGCCTGCCCCGAAGCCTGCAGCGCGCGACGCATCCGCTCCAGCACCAGCCGTTCATGCGCGGCATGCTGATCGACCACCACCAGCCCGTCTTCGGCCTCTGCGATGATGTAGGTCCGGGCGATCTGTCCGCGTGCGATCCCCATCGGAAACTGGGTGGCCTCGGGCGATGGCGCCGTGGCGGGTTCGGCCCGGCCAACCGGCGCAAAACCCGCGAAAAGGACGGGCGCGTCTGCCACGACCGCGCCGCCCCCTGACGGCGGCGCAGCGGCAGGGCTCTCGCGCCGCCACATCCCGGCCATCTGCGCGGCCGGCTGGCGCACGACGCGAGCGCCTGCATCGTCGAGCGCCTGGCGAAGGCCGCCGACGATGAGGCTGCGAACCATCGCCGGGTCATGGAAGCGGACCTCTGTCTTGGCTGGATGGACGTTCACGTCCACAGCGTCGGGCGGCACGGTCAGGAACAGCGCCAGCACCGGATGCCTGTCGCGCGCGAGCAGGTCGGCATAGGCGCCGCGGACAGCCCCAATCATCAGCCGGTCCCGTACGGGACGACCATTTACGAACAGATACTGGTGATCGGCAATACCGCGGTGGAATGTCGGCAGCGACGCGACGCCCGCCAGCGCGACGCCGGCCCGTTCGAGCGAGACGACGACATGGTTGTGGGCAAGGTCGCGGTCAATGATCGCGGCGACTCTGGCTTCGCGCGCTTCGCCGGGCGGCAGCGAGAGAACGCGGCGCCCGTCATGTTCGATGGTGAAGGCAATATCCGGGCGGGCCATGGCGAGGCGACGGACGACATCCAGACAGGCGGCATATTCGGCGCGCGCCGAACGCAGGAACTTGCGGCGAGCAGGCACGCGCGCAAAAAGCCCCTCGACCCGGACGCGCGTGCCGGGCGGCAGCGCCGCCGGCCCCTCACGCACACGGACGCCATTGTCGACCACGAGCGCCCAGCCGTCTGCGAGGGTGGTGCGGCTTTCCAGGGTCAGTGTCGCGACGCTGGCGATGGAGGGCAGCGCCTCACCCCGGAAGCCGAGCGTTCCGACGGCTTCGATCCGCTCGTCCCGGAGCTTGGAGGTTGCATGACGCTCCAGTGCGAGCGGCATCTCGGCCGGGATGATGCCATGCCCGTCATCACTCACTTCGATGAGCGCCGTCCCGCCCTCCGACAGCCGGATGGCGATACGGCTGGCGCCCGCGTCTATGCTGTTCTCGACCAGTTCCTTGAGCGCGCTGGCTGGCCTTTCCACCACTTCGCCCGCGGCGATGCGGTTGATCAGAGCCTCCGGCAATCGGCATATTGACATAAGGGGGGGACTAGCCCAATCGAGCGTCTTCCGCGAGCCCGGAGCCGGTATTTTTTGCCCGAAAGATGGCGGCTTCGTTCAGTTGGCGGCGGGCCATATTCTCCTACACCTTTCCGGGTGCCGAACAGGACCAGCAATGTCGCTCTTCAGCAGTTTGTTCAAATTCTCCTCGCACGACATGGCCATCGACCTCGGCACCGCCAATACCGTGGTGTATGTGCGTGGACGGGGCATCGTCCTGAATGAGCCATCCGTGGTCGCGGTCGAGACGCTGAACGGCGTCAAGCGGGTCAAGGCCGTCGGCGACGATGCCAAGCTGATGATGGGCAAGACGCCCGACAGCATCGAGGCGATCCGTCCGCTGCGCGACGGTGTGATCGCCGATATCGACATCGCCGAGCAGATGATCAAATATTTCATCGCCAAGGTGCATGGCAATCGCCGCCTGCTGCGCTTCCCGGAGATCGTGATCTGCGTGCCATCGGGGTCCACCAGCGTCGAGCGGCGCGCGATCCGCGATGCCGCCAGCAATGCCGGGGCAAGCCGCGTCTTCCTCATCGAGGAGCCGATGGCAGCCGCGATCGGTGCGGACATGCCCGTGACAGAGCCGATCGGCTCCATGGTGGTCGACATCGGCGGCGGCACCACGGAAGTCGCAGTGCTCTCGCTGCGCGGCCTTGCCTATACCACCTCAGTCCGGGTCGGAGGCGACAAGATGGACGAGGCGATTGTCTCCTTCGTGCGCCGGCATCACAATCTCCTGATTGGCGAGTCCACGGCCGAGCGGATCAAGAAGCAATATGGCATCGCCCGCAAGCCAGCCGATGGCATCGGCGAGATCATCCATGTGAAGGGTCGCGATCTGGTCAACGGCGTGCCCAAGGAGATCTCGATCAATCAGGGCCAGATCGCCGAGGCTCTCTCCGAACCGATCGGCACGATCGTCGAGGGTGTTCGGACGGCGCTTGAAAACACTGCGCCCGAGCTCGCCGCCGACATTGTCGATCAGGGCATCGTGCTGACAGGCGGCGGCGCGCTGCTCAAGGGCCTTGACGAGGAACTGCGCGACGAAACCGGCCTGCCGGTCACCGTCGCGGAAGATCCGTTGACCTGCGTCGCCATCGGCACTGGCCGGGCGATGGAGGACCCGATCTTTCGCGGCGTGCTCCAGACCGCCTAGGCGGGGGAGCGGGGACGATGGCGCCGCCAAGCAACCGGCGCCCCGGCTATGACCGGAAGGCGCAATATGGCGTGTTCGCCGGTTATGTCGTCGCGGTCGCGGGCGCGATGGCGGCTCTGCTGCTCGTCATCCTGTCGCGCGCCGACCCAACCGGTTTCGCTGTCCTGCGGGCCGGGCTTGCGGAGATCACAAGGCCGGTATCGGGCGGGCTTCGCAGCGTCATCTTCACCCTCGGCAACGTTGACGAGATCGTCGGCGCCTATCTGAACGCGGGGGAGCAGAATATCCGCCTGCGTCGCGAGGTCGACGCGACCCGCACCCGGCTCATCGAGGCGGAAGCCGTGCGGCAGGAGAACCGGCGGCTCAAACGCCTGCTCAATCTCGTAGAACAGAATGAGGGCATCGTTGCGACCGGGCACCTCATCAGCTCCTCGGCGAGCAACAGCCGGAGGATCGCCCGGCTTGATGTCGGCAGCCGTCAGGGGGTGCAGGCCGGGATGCCGGTGCGCGCGCCCGAGGGGCTGGTCGGGCGGGTGCTCTGGACCGGGCTCAACACGGCGGATGTGCTTCTGACGGTTGACGGCGAGAATGTGGTGCCGGTGCGCCGCATTCGTGACAACATCCCCGGCATCGCGCACGGCCTCGGCGATGGCACGATCGAGGTTCGCGCGCTGAATGTCGAGCACAATCCCTTCAAGCCCGGCGACATCTTCGTGACCTCCGGCATTGGCGGCATCTATCGCCCCAATATCCCGGTGGCGGTGGTGGCACGCCTTGCCGGCGACCGCGCGGTTGCGATTCCACTCGCCAATCCCGGCCGCGTCGAGCTGGTTGCGGTGCAGAACAGTTTCCAGTCGCAGGAGGCGCTGGCACCGCTCAAGCCGGATCGCGGGAATGACGCCCCCGCCGCGCCAGACGCGGCGCCCTGATGCCTGCCTCCGCTGGCGCGCGGCTCGCGCGGCATCGCAGCTGGATTCGGATATGGGCCACGCCCGTCGGCTCGGTGATGCTGGCGTCGCTGCTGCCCTGCACCCTACCTATGGTGGCGCAATCCCCTGCCATCCCGCCCCTCGGACTGCTCGTCTTTCTCACATGGCGCATGGTGCGGCCCGAGCTCTGGCCCCTGTGGGTCGGGCTGCCGCTTGGCGCGTTCGACGACCTAGCCACAGGCCACCCGCTCGGCACCGCCATGTGCCTCTGGACGATCACGCTGGTTGCGCTTGACGTCTTCAGCCCACGCCTGCTGTGGCGCGAATATCTGCAGGACTGGCTGATGACGGCTTTTGCGATTATCTTTGTCACGACGATGGCCTGGCTGTTCCTTGATCTCGGTCCGGGCGCGGGCGGCGCGCTCGATCGGCTGGCCCCGCAGATGCTGCTTGCCATTCTGCTCTATCCGGTTGCCGCACGGATGGTCGCGCGCATCGACCGCTGGCGCCTGCCATGAAGTTCAACCTGTTCGGCCCCAAGCTTCTGAACGATGCACAGCAGGCGCTGGTATTCTCCCGGCGGACGATGCTGCTGGGCGGCGCGCAGATGGGCGTTGGCGTCCTGCTCGCGGCGCGCATGGGCTGGATCGCCATCGCGGAGAACGAGAAATACGCGCTCCTGTCGGAGAGCAACCGGGTCAACCTCACCCTCATTCCGCCGCGCCGCGGCTGGATCGTCGATCGCAACGGCAAGCCGCTTGCCAGCAACCGCACCGATTTTCGGGTGGACATCATCCCCGACCGGCTTCGCGATGCGGACAGGGTGATCGACATATTGACCGGCCTCCTGTCCCTTGACGCGGACGATGTCGACCGCATCCGGGAGAGCCTCGACAAGGCGGCGGGTTTCCAGCCGGTGCAGGTCGCCGACGGTCTCGATTATGCGCAGTTCGCGGCGGTCAGCGTCCGTCAGGTCGAATTGCCGGGGGTCGCGCCTTCGCAAGGCTATTCGCGCTTTTATCCGGCTGGCCCCTCTGTCGGCCATCTCGTAGGCTATGTCGGTGCGCCATCAGCCGAAGACTATGAGAAGACGAGGGATCCGCTGCTCGTCACCCCCGGCTACAAGCTCGGCAAGCAGGGTCTCGAAGACTATTTCGACGACCGGCTGACCGGCAAGCCAGGGGCGCGCCGGGTGGAGGTCACAGCCCGAGGCCGCATCGTGCGCGATCTCGCGACCCGCCCCGATGTTCCGGGCAAGACCGTCAAGCTCACAATTGACGCCGACCTCCAGCACTATGCGGGGCGACGCCTCGGCACACAGAGCGGCGCGGTGACGGTTCTCGACTGCCGCAACGGCGATGTACTCGCCATGGCGTCCATGCCAAGCTTCGATCCCAACAGCTTCTCCGACGGCATCTCCAGCCTTGAATGGGAGATGCTGTCGAAGGACGACCACGTCCCGCTCCGCAACAAGGCGTTACAGGGCCTGTATCCGCCGGGCTCTACGGTCAAGCCGATGGTGGCGCTCGCCCTGCTCGAGCATGGCCTCGATCCCGAAGCGACAGTGTCGTGCAGCGGCGCCGTGCGCGTGGGCAACACACGGTTTCACTGCTGGCGGCGACGCGGGCATGGCCCGACCAACATGCGGCGCGCGATTGCGCACAGCTGCGACATCTATTTCTACGTCATGGCGCAGCGTTTCGGCATGGATGTCATCGCGGACATGGCGCGGCGCGTCGGTATGGGGCAACGCTTTGATCTGCCCTTTCCCTCCCAGAGCTATGGCACAGTGCCGGACCCGGCCTGGAAGCAGCAGAAGTTCGACCAGCCCTGGGCGATATACGACACCGTCAATGCCACCATCGGGCAAGGCTATATGCTGATCACGCCGCTTCAGCTTGCGGTCATGGCCGCGCGCCTGGGGTCGGGCCGCGCGCTGGTGCCGCGTTTCCTTTCCGGACAGGGGGCGATGCCCGCACCGCTCGGCATCTCGCCTGACAATCTGACGCTGATCCACGGCGCGATGGCCGATGTCGTGAATGGCGGCGGCACCGGCGGCGCGGCACGGCTCAAGGTGCCTGACATACGCATGGCGGGCAAAACCGGCACGGCGCAGGTCCGGCGCATCACCATGGCGGAGCGGCGGGGGGGCGTGCGCGGCAACGCCAGCTTGCCGTTCAAGCTGCGCGACCATGCACTGTTTCAGGGTTTTGCGCCCGCCGAAAACCCTCGCTACGCGATTGGCGTCATCCTCGAGCATGGCGGCCATACCGATCATGTGCAGGACAGCACCACCATCGCAAGTGATGTGATGAGCTGGCTGTTCGATCGCGCAGGCGCGGAGGAACGGCTGGCCAAGCTGGAACCAGGCTGGGGCGGCACGCCGGAGCAACGGCTTGAAAAGCAGCTGGCCGCTTTTCGGATCGCCAAGGGGCTCGGCCCACCACCGCCGCCGCCGGACAATAGCATGAACGCGGCAGCCATTGCGGCGAACAGTGCCGGCGCGGCAAGCGAGGAGCCCGACGATGAGGCGGCGCGCCTCCTGCCCTCGCCCGCCGATGCTGCCGCCGCGCCAGCTGCCGCGAACGCGGCGGAGCCCGCGCCATGAGCCAACGGCCCGGCCAGATCGTACCGGAGCCTCTGCGCCACCTCCCCTGGTCGCTCTACGCGCTGCTGAGCGCCATCGCGCTGTTCGGCTGCGTGGTCCTGTACAGTGCCGCAGGGGGCGCGATCACGCCCTGGGCGGGGATGCAGGGCATCAGATTCCTCATCTTCCTGGCAATGGCGGAGGTCATTGCCCGCGTGCCGCTTGCGCTCATCGAGCGCGCCAGCCTGCCGATGTACGCCTTTGTACTGGCAGCGTTGGTTCTGGTGGAACTGATCGGTGGTGTTGCCGGCGGGAGCCAGCGGTGGATCAATCTCGGTCTGTTCCAGTTCCAGCCATCCGAACTCATGAAGCTGGTGGTCGTGCTGACGGTCGCGCGTTTCTATGCCATGCTCCCGGCTGGCGCCGTGCGCAGCTGGACGGCGATCTGGCCGGCGCTTGCCCTTATCGGCCTGCCCGCGCTGCTGATCATCCTTCAGCCCGACCTCGGCACGGCGCTGATGGTCACAGGCGGCGGCATCACCGTGATGTTCCTCGCGGGGCTGCCGATGCGGCTTTTTGTTGGCGCGGCGGCCGCCATCGCTGCCGCCGTGCCGATCGCCTATTCCATGCTGCACGACTATCAGCAAAAGCGGGTGCTGATCTTCCTTGACCCGGCGAGTGACCCGCTCGGCGCGGGCTATCATATCAGCCAGTCCAAGATCGCGATCGGCTCGGGCGGGATATTCGGCAAGGGCTTCCTGCAGGGCACGCAGAGCCATCTCGACTATCTGCCGGAGGGCCATACCGACTTTGTTTTCGCAACCATGGCCGAGGAATGGGGATGGATCGGCGGGGTTGGGCTGATCCTCGGGTTCATGCTGCTGTTGCGCTGGGGGATGCGCGTCGCCGACCGGACGGAAGACAAATATGCCCGCCTGGTTGCAGCCGGATTGACGACAACGATCTTCTTCTATGTTGCCATCAACATGATGATGGTGATGGGCTTGGCGCCTGTGGTTGGCATTCCCCTGCCCTTCATGTCCTATGGCGGATCGTCGATGCTGACGATCATGCTGTGCGTAGGGATCATCATGAATGTCGACCGGACCTGGCGGCGACAGGGCGGCGGATGGCGATGAGCGGACGCTCGTGCTTTTCGCGCAGCGGGGCTTGCAAGACCGCGGACCCCATGCTAACCGCCGCGCCTCGCCCGTGGGTCGCGCAAAATACGCAAACACCCGCTCCGGCATGGACGCATAGCTCAGTTGGTAGAGCAGCTGACTCTTAATCAGCGGGTCCTAGGTTCGAGCCCTAGTGCGTCCACCACTTTCTCCTTATAAAGCATATGCTTACAGCGCGACAGCAGAGACCTGCCGCGTGGCGGAATTGCGCTAGGTAGCTCTCTAGGTAGCAGGCTCCTTGAAACTGATTTTGTGAGCGAAAGCTGCAAAATGGCCGTTCCGCGGGTTGCTTTGCGGCCCAGCTCAAGCTCACTTTCCAAGGCTGGCACGAATCGGCACTCTCAAAGTCGTCAGCCCTGCGACTTATATTTGAGTTCGGCGGTCCCATCTCAGCGGCAGAGGTGACCAAATGCCAATTCCGGATGCGATGATCATTATCTGCCCGTCCTGCTCGATGGCAAGGCGCAGCTCGATGGATGAGCTAGCCTATAGCACGCTGCAGGCGGACAAGGTTCTGGTGTTCTGACGCCGGGTGATAGCAATCCTGCGGGGCTTACTATGGCCGCGAAGGAGCACGGCAATTCGCTCGGTGACGCCTCCAGGCGCTGGCGCTGCAGCCTCCTCGGCCAGATCACAGATCGCCGTGAAGCGGGCTGGCTTGGCGAAGGACGAATGCAGGCGCGGCCTTCATCGCGATCAAGGCGAAAAAGCCCCCGCTCCAAACGTAACACAACTCGCGGAAGCATCTTGCCCCGCGCTCATTCGATTTGCCCGGATGTGCTCCGGGTTTCGCGGGAGCAGAGATAAAGACGCTGGCATCTAATGCGACGACTAATGCTGTGCGTATACGCTGGTGCGCGCGGCCCCGAATGCAATGACGTTATACCGCTGCGCGCGAACGCCCGGCACCTCCATGCCTGGCGAACCGATCGGCATGCCTGCGACCGCAAGCCCGCGAACACCTTTCGGGCGGTTCGCCAGCACGC
>CAZGVX010000072.1:7794-10656 GCA_964529225.1 uncultured Sphingobium sp. | reverse complement strand
CTCCGTCTCCGCCAGTCGCTATGTCGCCCGTCGGTCGGCCTAGCGTCGGACGACAGCCGCAGGCCTCGGCCCCACCCAGGCATCCATGCTCGCGCGGTCGCTCACCTTGAACGGCACGCCTTTCGATGTAAGGAACAGCGCCTCCATCTCCGGTCGGGTGAACGGACGCGACCCAAGGCGCCCGAAGATCGCGATCTGCCCGCCCGTCTCGTCCACCGCGCGGTCGCGGTCGAGACCCTTGCTGAGCGCCAGTGCCGGCGAGGGCGTCCGCGCCCACGCGATCAGCTCCGGGTTGGGACGGGGCGAGAAGCCGTAGAAATTAGGCGTGAGGTCGGGCGAGGTGAGCTGAAGCACCTTGAGGCCGTTGCGGCCGTCAGCCACATAGGCGAACGCGCTCGCGTTGGTGCTGCCGACGATGACATCCTCGGCATCGTTCAATTGCCCGCCCGCGGTTTCCATCCGGTAGATGTAGGGTTTCTCCGGATTCTTGACGTCGATGATGGCCAGCCCCTGCGCCTTGGCCGCCACATAGGCGTAAGTGCGCGCGACATAGAGCTTGCGCGCATCGGCCAGCGGGACGGTGCCGGAGGGGACGGCAACCGGATCGGCGAGACGGGTGATGTCGAACAGCTTCAGCCCGTCCCGGTCGGTGACCCACAGATAGCGGAACTGGACCGCGCTTGCCCGCGCGTCGGCAAGCGGTCGCACCGCCGCCAGTTTCGGCCGGAGCGGATCGGCAAGATCGACCACGACAAGGCCCTTCTCCGCCGTAACATAGGCCATCGCGCCTGCCAGCGTGACGTGCCGCGCACCCTTCAGCACATTGTCCGGGTTCCACGTCACGGCGCGGGTCAGGCGGTTGTTGCGGAACTCGCCATCCGCGAAGGTGTCGACGTTCACGAGGATGAGGCCCTCCTCCGCATCGGTCACCACCGCATAGCTGTAGATCGGCAGGAAAGGCTGCTCCTGGTTGATGCGGCGCAACTCCGGCGTGTTGCGCGTGGGCGCGATCGCCTGATCGGTCGCGATCGCCATGCAGGTGGCGTTGCGGCTCTCCACCCTGGCGACCTGTCCCCGCGAGGGCGAGGAGACAATCCGCTCGGAAAAGCCCTTGTTGGCGATGCTGGCGACGTCATAGACCTGAAAACCGCCGCGCCCCTGCGCCACGAACATATATTCGCCGCGCAGTTGCAGGCAGCCGACAGCGCCGGGCGTCCCCTGCACGATATTGCGGAACTCCTCGATTCCGTGCGTCTCGCCGGACAGTTTCCCGTCGAACGTCCGCCCACGCACCCAGTTCCTGAGCTCGCGCCCGTTGCGCTCGACATGCAGGCGGTGGAAGTCGGGATAGGCGTAGCGGTGGAGGTAGGAGCCGATCACCGCCTGCGGCTCGTCCCACTCGGTGACGCGGACCGCCTCGAACCCGTCGGCAAGGCCGGTCCAGGCGTTGAGTCCGACGAAGTTCACGTAGTTGGTGCCGAGCAGCAGCAGCTGCGCCATGATCGCGTTGTTGTCGTCGCCATCGCTCAGATGGCAATCGGTGCAGGTCTTGGTCTCCTGTGTGCGCACCGTATGCGGGAAGTGCGGGGCGAACGCCTGGCTCGAAAAGCCGATGGCGGAAATCGGCGGCTGCTGGATGTAAATGCGCTCGCGATTGACGTTGGTGGAGGACAGCACCAGCGCGGAGCTGGAGCGCACCGGCGCGATCTGGTTGCCCTTGCTGGTCTGGTGGCGGCCGAGCTGGAACATCTCGTCACGCGCCACCTGCGGGTTGTAGGTCGCGAAGTTGCGCGTCTCCTCCCCCTCGAAATGGTTCATCCGGGTCTTCCAGTTGGCCTCGATCGGGAGGTGGCAACCGCCGCAGCTCGTCGTCCAGCTGAGGTGACAGGTGAAACAGGCCATTTCCGTGGGCTTGTGCGCGCGGTCGGCCGGCGCGACGCCGGTGCCGAAAGCATAGTTGCCATCCTCGCCGCCGGTCCGGCTCATCAGCTTGGCGCGGGCGGCCTTGATGTTGAAGTCGGGACTCGCGGGATCGACACTGTCCTTGACGAGATGGACGCGCCACTGGAGCCTGGGGTCGACGATCGACCGCTGGATGAGCTCGCGCCGCCCGCCCGCGCCTGTCACCCACTCAAAGCGGCGCTGCCCGTCGGGATTGCGCAGCAGCGCCAGATTATTCCCCTGGGGCCGCGCGGCGGGGCCGGAGGTGAGCAGGTTCGGATAGGCGTCGGCGGTGCCATGGCAGTCCTTGCAGTCGATTTCGATGGCGTTCGCAACCTCGCCATAGATGAAACCGTTGCCGTGGCTGTCCTGCGCGAAGTGGCAGTCGGCGCATTGCAGGCCCTTTTCCGCATGGATGTCCATGAGGTGCACCGCCTTGCCCTTCTGCGTGCCAGCCTCGGGGAAGGCCGGGCTGCCTGCCTTGCGGAATTTCTCCGGGTCGGTCGCGGCGACGATGTTGGCGGTATCGGTGCCATAGGTGGCCATGTTGCCGTCCGGCCCGAGCAGATTGCCCTCGCGGTCGCGCTTGAAGATGCCGCGGAAGTTCCAGCCATGGCCGTGATAGTCTGCGAACTGCGTGTCCTTGGCCTTGGGGTTAACATCGTCGAACACACGGCGCAGGAAGTCCACGTCCGCCCATCTGCCTCTGGGTGAAGCGCCCTCGGGGTTGCGCTCTTCCACCGCGCGCACCTCCGCCATCGTCGGATATTTCTGGCGCTCCGGCCACATCAGCGGCGCGTCGGACTCATAATCCCACATGGTGTAGCCGAGATAGCTGTTCAGGAAGATGTTCGGCTGGTGCATATGGCAGTTCATGCACTGGGCGGTGGGAATCGACCGGGTGAAGCTGTGGCTGATGGG
>CAZGVX010000072.1:0-7694 GCA_964529225.1 uncultured Sphingobium sp. | reverse complement strand
GGCAGTTCATGCACTGGGCGGTGGGAATCGACCGGGTGAAGCTGTGGCTGATGGGATGGCCGCGTTCCTTTTCGGCGTCTTCCGCGTGATCGCCCGGCTGCTTGAGGGCGCCGTGCCCGACGCCATGACCATGATCCCCGGCCGGCTCGCGTTTCGCCGCGATCGTCGGGTCGACGGTTGCCGACTGCCCGTCGCGGCCATGGTCGGCATAGGTGAGCGACGCATAGCGTTCGCGGTTGTTGGCATAGACGACATGGCAGCCCGCGCAGCCCGAGTGGCGATAGTCGCCCGGCTGGTCATTGGTGCCCATGAACCACATGAACGGATCGTTGAGGCGCGTCTTGTGGATGTTGAGCACCGGAATGGCGACGCGGATGCCGGTGCCTGGCCCGCGATTGGACTGCTTGAGATCGGGCCGCCCCGGCTCCTCGAGCCGCTGGATCTGCCCCAGCGAATTGGGCAGGCCGACCTCGGCGAAATTGGTGTTCACATTGCGCCCGCCGCGTTCGAACACGCGGAAGATGTCGCCTGGCGGAATGACGTGCCAGCGCGGCAACGGATAGAGCGCCGCAAGCGCGCCACGCGCCGTCTCCTTGTCGGTCAGCTCGCCGGGCGCCCTGCCGGGCGCCCCGGGGCTGACGAGCTTGGCGGGCTCGCCCGCCGCCGTATAGGCCTCGCCGAACATGTAGTTCTTGAACGGCACGATGCCGTTATTGTAGGCGGCCCCGCCCCACAGCATCGCACCCGTTGCCATGAGCGAACGCTCTGCCGCCTCGATCACCTCCATGTGGCATGATCCGCAGGCCAGCCGCGCGACGCGATAGTCGGACGGATTGACGAAGCGGACGAATTCCGGCGCCTCCCTGTTGAGGAGCGTGAAGCTGTGCTTCGGGTTTGCCGAGGACGGATAGTGCCACGCCCCCGGATAACGCGGCAGCACATGGGCGGCCTCGCGCGCCGCGACATAGGCAGGATCGTCGAAGCCGAGATCGGGATTGCCGCGCACCGCCGGATTGCCGCCATGGCAGTCGACGCAGCCCAGCATGACGGCGGGGGTCGCGTGCATGCTCGGCTGGTCGGTCTGCGTATGGCAGCTGTAGCAGCCGTCCGATTTGGCTTTCACCTGCTCGGCGCCCTGGCTGCGCGGCGCGGCGGGCGCCATCACATAATGGCGCTCGACCGGCACCTCCTCATCGCTGGCGAACAGCACCGAGGCCGGGATCGCAACCAGCGCGAAGAAGGCGAGGAAGAGAGAGAGGAGCCGCTGCATCAATAGTTCACGATCAGATTGGCGAGGACGGAATAATAGGCATCATGCCGCTGCTGATTGGCGAACAGGTCCCGAAAGCCGCCGCCGGGCGCCAGCACCGCGCCCGACAGGCGCAGGATGATGTTCTGCGTCGCCTTTGGCCGCCAGATCGTCGCCGCCGACAGATCCCAGCCGATATCGGTGCGGATATTCGCCTGATTGCGCAGGAATTTTAGGCTCGACGTGTCCTCGAACCAGAGATGGTTGGCATTGGCGGTGAGGCGGAATTCCGGGGTCAGGTCGAGGTCGGCGCCCGCCCCCACCAGCACCGTGCCGGGGTTGTTGAAGTTGGACTGTCCCTGCTCCTTGGAGGGACGGAGACTGTTGAGGATGCCGTTGCGTCCGCTGAGCGACACGGGGCCAACCGTGCCGCCGATGAAGGGGATCGACTGGCGTATCCAGTAGCTCGTTTCCGCACCCGCGAAGATCGGGTTCTCGAAGATCGCATCAAAGCCGTTCTCGACGTCGTCCTGCGGGTCGCCGTCGCCGCTCGCATAGAGGCCGGACAGGCGGAAGCGCGCCCAGCTCACATCGTAACTTGCCTCCGCGGCTGCGAAAAAGGCACGGATGCGGGCCGGGCGGCCAGTGAACAGGCTGTCGCGATCCTCGCCCAGCGCACCATATAGCGATGCGGTGAGGTTCATCCGCCCGATCCTGCCATCGGCATTATAACCCAGATACCAGACATCATAATCGCGCGGCCGGTAATTGCCGATCAGCGCCGGACGGACCGGAAAGCCATTGTCGTCGAACTTGATCTCATCACCCTCGCGATTGCGGTTGTAGACGAGGGTCAGCTGGCTGGTGAGCGCCGGGATGAGAAAATCCTGGCGATAGACGTTCGCCAGAAAGACGAGATCGTCGCGTGGGCTTTCAACGACCGTGTTGAGACCGGAATTGGTATCCTTCTCGAGCCGCTTGAAGAAGGCCAGATTATACTGCCAGCGATTATTGTCGCGATTGCCGAAGAAGCGGATGCCGAACTGGTTGTCCTGAAACAGGAAGCCGCGGAAATCCGACTGGATCGGCTGGATGCCGACGCGCACCGAGTCGAAATCATAGCGATCCGACACGTTGCGGATGTGATAATCGAAAAAGGCTTCCTGAAGCCCGAGGAAGTGATCGAGGCGGCGGCTGGGCGCGGTCGAGTCGACGAACAGAACCTGCCGCTCGGGCACGTTCACATAGTTGATGTTGTAGGCAACGGCGATCTTGTACTCGATCTCCGGCGGCTTGAACGCGGTCGAGCCCTTGAACAGGTCGAGGCTGAGGATGAAGGTCTGCGCCGCGACGAGACTGCTGTCCCGGCCGAAAATGTTGATGTCCGGCCGCTCGCTCACCGGCCCGCCATTGGGGATCGGGAATGTGCGCGGTTCCAGAATGCTGTCGCTGGTAAGGCCGAGGATGAAGAACCAGTCGTCGCCCTTGAGGAAGCCCGGCCGTTTGCCCCTGGCCAGCGCCTTGTCGCCTTTCAGCACATTCTGGTGATAGGGATCGAGCACGCCGTGGCAGACATGGCGCATCGCGCCGAACAGTGTGTAGAGCGACTGGTCGCCCCCCTTCGCCGGGCACAGGCTCGTCATGATCCGCCAGCGATCGGGCACGGGAATGCTGTCGGCGGGGAACGCCTCGGGCGGAGGCGGGCGGATCGCGCCGGGATTGTCCTGCGTCAGTCGCTCCGGCAGATCCTCGCGGTAGCCGGGGCGGCGGCGATCCTCGATCAGCACCTCCGGCGAATCCGCGCCGAGCAGCGCCTCCCAGTCTTCCGGCGCGGGGACAGGCGCGGATGCCGCCCGTTCCTGCGGCGCGGATGCCGGCGCCCCATCGGTGGTCGCCGAGGGCTCCGCCGTCACGTTCGCCAGCAGCGGCAGAAGGAGGGCGGCGAGCGTCATTCGTTGGGCACGTCCGGGCAGACGTTCGCCTCGTTGCTGTCAACAAAGGCACCCGCCGGGCAGATGACATATTGCAGGAAGGCCCCCCCCGCCGCCGGCGGTGACAGCCGGTTGGAACGGATCGACAGCGGCGCGTTGCCGATGCCGTTACCCAGCCGCGCGGCCGCGTTGTTGAGGCCGAGATAGCCGATCATGTCGTCCTGCGTCACGCCGTCGCCGGATACGCCGATCCCGCCCACCAGCACGTCGCCGCGATAGATCGGTACCGATCCGGGAAAGATCTGGAGCCCGTTGCCAAGGCGCGGCGTGAAGGAACAGGTCGCCCCCTGCGCCGCCGGATTGGTGAGCTCGGTCGCGAGATTTCCGACGATGAGGGCTGACTGAAGCCCGGTCGCAAAGGGATTGAACTGCGCGATCGGGTAGGAGAAGGGGCCGTTCATCGTGCCCGGCTGGCCGTCCGGGAAAAGCGGCCGCGCGATGCTGCCGATCGAGCGATCGCCAAAGGCAAAACCCCAGCCCGCGAAGGCGTCGCTGCGGGCGAAGAAGCTCTGCGCCGCCGTCACGAAGCCGCCGAAACCGCCCGCCGACAGGGTGGCCGCCGCGTCGGCGCTTGAGAAGAACGCGGCCGTGCGCGCTTTTTGCAGGCTCACGTCCGTGCCGAAGACCGGCGCATCGGGCGAGCGGACGAGGCCGAGGACATTGCCCTGCCGGTCGACGATGCTGATCGTCACCTGCGACCGGCTGCCAATGGGGTGACGGATGGCGGCGCGCTGGCGGCGCAGCACCTTGAACGCTTCCTCCAGAATCGCGCTCACTTCGCTCGCGGTAAGGGGGCTTGCGCCACCGTCGCTGGCGGGGCGGGGGGCGAAGCGGTTGCCCTCGGCCCCGTCCGTCAGCACATAGGCATCGGCCAGCGGGTCGGCGGCAAAGGCCGACAGCCCGCCGACTTCCGCCGCGCGGCGATAGCCCGACCCCGGCGCGCCATAGGCGGTGCCAGCCAGCGCGCCGCCGCCCGGATAATAGCCGCCCACCGCAACGAAACTGCCGCTCGTCGCCAGATCGGCAGCGACGGCAAACTGGAGCCGGTCATAGCTGGCGTCCGCATAGGCGAGGTTGACGCCAACGCTGATATGGTCGGCGCGAATGTCGTCGGGCGGCTGAAAACCCCGCGTCCCGGCGAGCGCCGCATATTCGTCGGCATTGAGCGTGTCGGGATCGGCCGCGACCGAATCCGCATCGAACCCATATTGCCCGTCGGTGATGACGCCGACGCCACCGACGACGAAGCTGCCCTGCCCCGCCACCGCCTTGTAGAGCGGGAATCCGCCGGGATCGGCGGCGAGGCCGAGCGGAGAACGTTTCGGTCCCAGCGTGGCCGACTGCGACAGACGCCAGTTGAGATCGGAACAGGGGAGCTGGCTGAACTGCACGCCGAACAGCGGCCCGCCCGGCAGCGGTCCGGCGCCGGGCGACGGCGGGAAATGCTCCTGCACGATCTGGCTTGCCGTGCGGGTGGAGAAGGCGTTGCCCGCGCTCGACAGGTAGGCGCCGGTGATCGCCTTGGCGATGGCCGCGACGGTCGCGGGCACCGCGAGCCCTTGCGCATCGCGGGCGCTGCCATCGGGCGCGGCGGGAATGGCCACGGTCGCGGCGGCGCCGGCCATTTGATAGACGGCGAGCACATTGCCGACCCGGTCGGTGACGGCGATGGTCCCCGCCACCCCGCGCGCTTTCGCCTCCGCCACGGCCTGCGCAACGACGGTCTGCACGTCGGCGGCGGTCAGGACGGCACTGGTCGGCGGGTCGACATAGACGCGCCCAGCCGCCGGGTTCTGCACGGGCTGGGAGGAGACGTTGCTCTCCCCGCCGCCGCACCCCGCCACGAGGAGCGAGAGCAGCGCGACGAAGCCCGCCGCCTTGCCGCCGCGCTGACGCATCAGCGAAGCGCCCCGATGCTGCGCGCGGCGCTTGCGATGGCGACGCGGAATTCCGCAGGGCGGTAGGCATTGGGTTCCTTCACCGCCGCATAGGCGCGGTTGACATCCGCCCGGATGCCAGCCGCCGCGCCGATGGTGACATCGCCCGAGCGCACCAGCGCGTTCAGCATGGTATCGACCGCCATCACCGCCTGCGCCGAGCCGGCATAATCGGTGAAGCGCGCGCTGGTCGCCTGATCGGCGATCCGCGCGACGATTGCCCGCGCCATGTCGGGGGAGGTGGCCGCGCCGTCAAAGGCTTTGGCGAGCGCCATGCTGCTCGCCGCCAGCCGACCCGCTGCCGCCACTGCCGCACCGCGATCTGTCGCAAGCGCGCCGTGGAACGCGCGCGAATCCGCCTCGAACCGGGTCGCCATGGCCGGTGCCGCGACCCTGGCCGCGACCGAGAGCATGATGAAATTCTCGTCATTGAAGGGCGGCATGCCCGCCGGGATCGGACGGCCGGGATTGGCCTCCCACGTCTTTACCCGGTCCTTCTGGTCATAGATCCGCCGATGGCAGCTGTGGCAGTCGAAAAAGCCGAACTCCGGGAACACGCCCTCGGTGGCACGGGCGGGGTTCTGGTAGAGGGTCAGCGCGCGATTGACAGCCATCGCCTGCCCTACCGCCCACAGACGGACGCCGTCCGACCGGCGCTTGCGCTGTGCATAGTCCGCATCCTCATCCCAATGCTGCTGAAGCGTCGAGAACAGGTCGAGTTCGAAGGAAATGCGCGGGTGGCCCGCCGCCATGATGCGATGGGTGACGAACTGCCCCTCGCCCGCCGATCCGAAATGGCAGTCGAGGCAGACGGATGCGCGCGCCATCGGCTGATCGAGCGGGATCATGCCCCGCGCCATGTTGGCGGCATGGGTCGCACCGACGGCATAATGGCTCGCGATCCAGCCCGACGCGCCGCCATGGCACGCCTCGCAACCGACGCCGTCGCTGGTCAGGAACTTCGGCCCCCGCGCCGCGCGCGTCGGGGTCGCGTGACAGCCAAGGCACATTGGCGCCGTGCCGGGGTCGCCGATGCCGAGCGTCTGCGCGATCTCGCGACCTCTTGGCGCGCGCAGGACAGCGAAGGCACGCGCGTGCGCGCCGGATGCGCTGGACGGCTCCTGCCAGCGCATGAGCTCGTCCTGACGAACGACCTTGCCGTCGCCTTCGAGCCGGCCATGACAGGTGGAACCCGCGCAGGATGCGGTGCCGACATGGCCACCCATACCGCCCGAAAGCCCGCCGGGATTGGCGTCGGCCGGTTCGCCCGAAAGCAGACCGCTGAAAATGGCGCAGCACAGGCACAGGATCGCCAGCGCCATCGCCATGGCACGCTTCGTGCTCCCCATCTGCCCCCACCCAAGCATGCAGCGCGCCCCCCGGAGCCTTGCTGAGTTTACGATACGTGGGGAGGCGCCATTCGCCCCGGTCCCCGCGACACGCCCCAATCCTTACGCCGAGCGCCTGCCCCGGAGCAACCCGCTAAACACCTCTTCCTCTGTCAGAGTCGGCGACGGATGACGAGATTGCGGATTTCGGTCATGTCCTCCATCGCGAAGCGGATGCCCTCGCGCCCCAGCCCCGAATCCTTGACCCCGCCATAGGGCATGTTGTCGACCCGGTAGCTTGGCACGTCGTTGATGACGACGCCGCCCACCTCCAGCCGGTCCCAGGCGTCGAACATCTTGAACAGGTCGCGGGTGAAGATGCCGGCCTGCAGCCCGAACTTGCTGTCGTTCACCTCTTCGAGCGCCGCGTCGAAATCGCTGAATTTCGACAGGATCGCGAGCGGGCCAAAGGCTTCCTCTGTCACCGCGTCACAGCCGCGCGGCGCGTTTTCGAGCAAGGTTGCCTCGAGCATCGCGCCCTCGCGCTTGCCGCCGCACAACAGGGTCGCGCCCGCGGCCACCGCGCCCTGAATCCAGCCGTCGAGACGCCGCGCCTCGCCCTCGGAGATCATCGGGCCGATGAAGGTATTGCGATCCTTGGGGTCGCCCGCCACGAGCGTCCGGGTCTTGGCCACCAGCAGGTCGCGGAAGCGGTCGTAGATGCTCTCGTGAATGATGATGCGCTGCACGCCGATGCACGACTGGCCGGACTGGTAGAAGGCGCCGAAGATGATCCGCTCCAGCGCGTCGTCGAGATCGGCGTCAGCATCGACAATCACCGCCGCATTGCCGCCAAGTTCCAGCACCACCTTCTTCTTGCCGGATTTCGCCTTGAGCGCCCAGCCGACATCGGGCGATCCCGTAAAGGAAAGCAGCTTCAGCCGGTCGTCCTCGGTGAAGAGGTCCGCCCCGTCGCGATGCGCGGGCAGAATGGAGAAGGCGCCCTCGGGCAGGTCCGTCTCGGCCAGCACCTCGCCCATGATGATCGCGCCCAATGGTGTGCGGCTGGCGGGCTTCATCACGAACGGGCAGCCAACCGCGATCGCGGGCGCGATCTTGTGCGCGGCGAGGTTGAGCGGGAAGTTGAACGGCGAGATGAAGCTGCACGGGCCGATCGGCACGCGCTTCC
>CAZGVX010000071.1:0-10733 GCA_964529225.1 uncultured Sphingobium sp. | reverse complement strand
GATAGAGCGTCGGATTCCTAATCCGAAGGCCACAGGTTCGAATCCTGTTGGGTGCACCAGCCTGTTGTGACCTGACGACGTCTTCATGGAGCCTGACAGGACTGGAAAGCATTGCTGGATTGTCATACCGAAGGCTCGATGACACCAACGATTGCGCTCCCGCGGATCATGCGATTCGGATCCGGATCGTCCACGGATCTTGCCAGTCTGCTCGGCTCGCTCGGCCTCTCGCGGCCACTCATCGTCACCGACAGGTTTCTTCTGGCCAACGGTTTTGTGGAACCGCTCCTCACGGGGCTGGCGGGTGCGGGCATCGTCGCGCGCGTGTTCGCCGACACGGTGCCCGAGCCCACCAGCGCATCCATCGAGCTTGCCCGCGCTTTTCTTGCTGAGGACAAGCATGATTGCGTTGTCGGCTTCGGTGGCGGCAGCCCGATCGACAGCGCGAAGGCGATAGCGGTCCTTGCCGTCCATGGCGGCTGTCCGCGCGACTATATGGTGCCGCACGTGCAGGATGCGCCGGGCCTGCCCATTATCGCGATCCCCACCACCGCCGGGACGGGATCGGAAGCGACCCGCTTCACGATCGTGACAGACGAGCAGAATGACGAGAAAATGCTCTGCGCTGGCCTTGCCTATCTGCCGGTCGCCGCACTCATTGACCCCGATCTTACGCTCAGCATGCCGCGGCGGCTGACGGCCGACACGGGGATTGATGCGCTGACCCACGCGATCGAGGCCTATGTGTCCGTGCGGGCGAACCCCTTTTCGGACCTGTTCGCGCGCTCTGCGATGGGCCTGCTGGCGCCAAATCTGCGGCGGGTATGCGTCGATCCGGCCGACCGGGTGGCACGCGATGCCATGATGCGCGGCGCGACGCACGCTGGCATCGCCTTTTCGAACGCAAGCGTGGCGCTGGTTCATGGCATGAGCCGGCCGATCGGGGCGCATTTCCATGTCCCCCATGGCCTTTCGAATGCGATGCTCCTTCCGGCCGTGACCGCTTTCTCCGCCCCCCATGCGCTGCCGCGCTATGCCGACTGCGCGCGGGCGATGGGGCTGGTGCCCGAACAGGAAGGGGACCAGGCGGCGGTGGCGCGTCTGCTGGAGGAACTGGACCAGCTCAACCGCGATCTCGACGTGCCCGGTCCGGCCGCTTACGGGATAGATCCCGACCGCTGGGAGGCGCTCCTGCCGCTCATGGCCACGCAGGCGCTGGCTTCCGGTTCGCCCGCCAACAATCCGGTGACGCCGACCTTGGACGAAATTCAGGCCATTTATCGCCGGGTGTGGGAAGGGCGCGCCGCGCCCATCTGAGATCCGGCGCGCGTGTGCTGACCGGGAAGGCCGGGGATAGCCGCTTTTCAGCCCGGTTGCCGAAAGCTACGACCCTGTTGCCGGACCGGAGCAGCCCTATCCGACAATCATGAAGGGTGATTCCACCAGTTCCTTGAACGCGGCCATGAAGCGCGCGGCCACGGCACCGTCGATGGCGCGGTGGTCGAAGCTGGCTGTCGCGGCCACGATCGTTGCCAGAGCGATCTCACCGTCCACCTTCCACGGTTGTTCCACGCCCGCACCGACGCCGAGGATCAGCGCCTGCGGCGGGTTGATGACCGGGAACATCTCGTCGATGCCGAACATGCCGAGGTTGGAGATCGAGCAGGTACCGCCCTGATACTCCTCGGGCGCGAGTTTGCCGTCGCGCGCCTTGGCGGCGAGCGCCTTGGCCTGCGTTGCAATAGCCGACAGCGACAATGTGTCGACGCCCTTGATGACCGGCGTGATGAGGCCGCCGTCGATCGCGACGGCCATCGAAATGTCGACACGGCCAAAGCGGTGCAGTTCCTCCCCGCCGAACTGCACATTGGCGTCCGGCACCTCGACGAGAGCGAGTGCCATCGCCTTCATCAGTATGTCATTGACGCTGAGCCTGATCCCGCGCGGCGCGAGGCTGGCGTTCAACTCGCCGCGCAGCTTCAGGACCGGATCGAGGTTGCAGCGCGCGGTCAGGTAGAAATGCGGTACCGTCTGCTTGGACTCAGTGAGGCGGCGCGCGATCGTCCTGCGCATCGAGCTGAGCTTCACCGTTTCGACGGGCACGCCAGCGGGCGGCGGCGCGACAGCAGCGACCGGCATCGCCGCAAGCGCGACCGCCTGCGGCACGGGATCGTGCCGGGGCGCGACGAGCGGCCCGATGCCGAGATCGGCGCGGACGATCCGGCCATTGGGGCCGGTTCCCTTGATGCCGCCCAGGTCGATGCCCTTGGCCTCGGCAATGCGCAGGGCAAGCGGGCTCACCTTGACCCGCTCGGCGGGCGACAGGCGGGTGCGCGGCGCGATCGCCTCCGGCGCGGGTTGGGGCAGGGCCGGTGCGGGAGGCGGCGTAGCGGACGCGGCCTCGACCGGCCCGGCGATGGCTGGCTCTGCCTCCTGCAGAACCGGCGCGCGGACTGCGCCAATGTCCTCACCGATCAGGCCGATGACCGTGCCGACCGGCACGTCCGCCGTACCCTCCGCAACGATCAGGCTGGCGATGCGGCCTTCATCGACCGCCTCCATTTCCATCGTCGCCTTGTCGGTCTCGATCTCGGCGATGAGGTCGCCGGGCTTCACCATATCGCCCGGCTTCACCAGCCATTTGGCGAGCGTGCCCTTTTCCATCGTCGGCGAAAGTGCCGGCATCTTGAGTTCGATGGCCATTTCAGTTCCCCAGGAAGAGTTCGGCGGCGGCCTCGACGATGGCGTCGCTGTCGAGCCGATAGGCGTGATAGAGGTCGGGTTGGTCGCCGGTCTGGCCGAAGCGGTCAGTGCCGAGCGGGCTCACGCGCATGCCCGTGACGCCGCCCAGCCAGGAGAGGGCAGCGGGTGAGCCGTCAAGCACCGTCACAAGGCCCGCGCCCGGCGCAAGCGCGCAAAGGAGCGTTTCGGCATGGCAGGGGGCGGTCGGCTTCTCGCTCCAGCGCGCCGCGCGCCGCGCCGACCAGCCGCGATGCAGGAGATCGGGCGAGGTGACGTTGAGGAGGCCGAGGCCGGGAATGTCCTCGGCAAGCTCTGCCCACGCGGCGAGGGCCTCGGGCGCGACCACGCCGGTGAACACGATTGCGGCCTCCGCGCCCTCGGCGGGTCGACGCAGCCAGTATCCGCCCTTCAGCGCATCGGCCTTCCAGCCGTCATCTTCGCGCGCGATCTGCGGGATTGAGCGGGTGGTGAGGCGCAGATAGACCGAACCGCCGTCGGATCGCTGCATGTGGTCAAAGGCGTAGGCCATCATCGCCGCAAGCTCGTCGGCATAGGCTGGCTCGAAATAGGTGAGGCCCGGCTGGCCCATTCCGATGAGGGGCGTGTTGATCGACTGGTGCGCCCCGCCCTCGGCCGCCAGCGTCAGGCCCGACGGGGTGCCCACCAGCAGGAAGCGGGAGTCGGAGTAGCAGCCATAGTTCAGCGCATCGAGGCCGCGGGCGATAAACGGATCGTAGACGGTGCCGACCGGCAGCAGGCGGGTTCCGAAATGCGGTGCGGCAAGGCCCAGCGAGGCCAGCATCAGGAAGAAGTTGTTCTCCGCAATGCCAAGCTCGATATGCTGACCGGCGGCATGCTGCGCCCATTTCTGCGCGGACGGGATTTTGGCCTTGTGGAACACGTCGGCCAGCTCCTGCCGCCGGAACAGGCCGCGCTGGTTGACGAAGGCGCCTAGGTTGGTTGTCTGGGTCACGTCGGGCGCGGTGGTCACGATGCGGTCGGCCAGCTCCTCGCCGGACTTGGCAAGATCGAGCAGGATGCGGCCAAAAGCCGCCTGCGTCGATTGTTCCTCGCCTTCGGGCGCAGGGACCGCCGGCACGGCGACGGCGGGCGCAACTGGCTCCGGCTTCACCCGCGCGATCGGGCTGTCGGCGATGAACGCCTTGAGCTGGGTCGCGATATTGTCGCCGAGGCCGCACCATGGCTCCCATTCAGTGCCTTCCGCGATGCCCAGGGTTGCGCGGAACTGGGCCATCTGGGCCGGGTTCATCATGCCCGAATGATTGTCCTTGTGGCCCGCGAGCGGCAGGCCGTGGCCCTTGACCGTGTAGGCGATGAACAAGGTTGGCCGGTCGTCCTGCGCCGCGTCGAACGCCTCGATCAGGCTCTCGATGCAGTGGCCGCCGAGATTGGTCATCAGCCGCGCCAGCGCCTCGTCGTCATAGCCGTCGAGCAGCTTCTTCACATTGGGCTTCTTGCCGATGTCGGCGATCAGCCGCTCGCGCCAGGCCGCGCCGCCCTGATAGGTGAGCACGGCGAATTCGGCGTTCGGGCAGTTGTCGATCCACTCCTCCAGTGCCTTGCCGCCCGGCCGCGCAAAGGCGGCCTGCTGCATCTTGCCATATTTGAGCGTGACGACGCGCCAGCCGCATGTCTCGAAAATATCATCGAAGCGGCGGAACATCCGGTCAGCCGTGGTCGCATCGAGCGACTGGCGGTTATAGTCGACGATCCACCAGCAATTGCGAAGGTCGTGCTTGTAGCCCTCGATCAGACATTCGTAGATATTGCCCTCGTCCAGCTCCGCATCGCCCATCAGCGCGATCATGCGGCCGGCATCTTCCTCGCGCACCTGGCCGTGCGCGATGAGATAATCCTGAACCAGCGAGGTGAAAGCGGTGATCGCGACACCCAGGCCGACCGAGCCCGTTGAGAAATCGACCGGAATCTTGTCCTTGGTGCGGCTCGGATAGCTCTGCACGCCGCCCAGTCCCCGGAATGCCTGCATCCGCTCAAGCGTCTGGTTGCCCAGCAGATAGTGGATCGCGTGCAGCACCGGCCCCGCATGCGGCTTCACCGCCACCTTGTCCTGCGGACGCAGGGCATGGAAATAAAGCGCCGCCATGATTGCCGTCATTGATGAACAGCTGGCCTGATGTCCGCCGACCTTCAGCCCGTCGCGCTTCGGACGGATGTGGTTCGCGTTGTGTATCATCCATGAGGACAGCCAGAGCAGGCGTGTCTCCAGATGCTCGAGCGCGCTGATTTTGTCAGCCCGGGGGTGGATAATCGTCGAATCCATGTGCTTCGCCCTCATTGGTAGGCAATGCCTAGCGCGAATGGTCGGGGCATGTCCGTGCAAAGAATTGCTGTGGATTCGATGAAATTAGCGGTTTATGCGTCTGAAAACGAGGAAATGGGTGAAATATGTCGCATAGCTCGCTTGATACGCTGGATTATCGAATCCTCTCCGAACTTCAGGCCAACGGCCGGATGTCGAACCAGGAGCTCTCCGAACGGGTCGGGCTGTCGCCGTCGCCCTGCCTGCGGCGGCTGCGACAGCTTGAGGAGCGTGGCATCATCTCGCGCTACGTCGCGCTGGTGGACCCGGCCGCGCTCGGCCTGTCGGTCACCGCCTTTGTCCGGGTTCGGCTGGACCGCCAGGACGACAAGCATCTCGAGGTGTTCGAGCGGGCGCTGGCCGACTTTCCGGAAGTCATGGAATGCTATCTGATGTCCGGCGATGCAGACTATCATCTGCGCGTGCTGGTTGCCTCGCTCAGCGAGTTCGAGACGTTCCTGCGCGTCCGTCTTACCAAGATCCCCGGTGTTGCGCATGTCACCACCAGCTTCGGCCTGCGACAAGTCGTCTATCGGACGGCGCTGCCGGCAACGGCTTGAGCGTGCGACCGCCGTCTCGATTCCGGCGCGGAAACAGGCCAGCCCTCTCCGCGCCTTTTGACTGGGCACGGTGGCGGCACATCTCTATCCGGTCCACGGATTCGGAAACGCGGCCGGAGCAGTGGTCGCTTGTCCGGGACGGGTTGGCGGCGGAGTGTTAGATGGTGGAATTGATCCTGACCCTGGTGTGCAAGGACCGGCCCGGCCTCGTCGCCGATGTGGCGGGCCTGATCTTTCGAACGGGGGGCAATATTCGCGAAGCCTCGCAGTTCGACGATATCGAGACGGGGCTGTTTTTCATGCGAATCTGTTTCGATGCGGACGGCGCATGTGAAGGCGCGTTCCGCGCGGCATTCGGGCAGCTCGCCAAGGCCGACGGGATGCGCTGGACGCTGCGGCGAAGCGAGGAAAGGCGCAGGGTGCTGATTCTTGTGTCGAAGTCCGATCACTGTCTGGGGGACCTGCTGTACCGCCAGCGGACCGGCGACCTGCCGATGGATGTCGTTGGCATCGTGTCCAACCACTCGCGCGAGCAGCTGGATGCGGCGGGAGCGGGCGACATTCCCTTCCATCATCTGCCGGTGACCAGCGAAACCAGAGCCCGGCAGGAGGCCGCAATCAAGTCCATCGTGACCGACAGCGACGCCGACCTGATCGTCCTTGCCCGCTATATGCAGATCCTCTCGGACGACCTGGCTGCGTTCCTGAGCGGACGCTGCATCAATATCCACCACAGTTTCCTGCCCGGTTTCAAGGGTGCGCGGCCCTATCATCAGGCCCATGCGCGGGGCGTGAAGATGATTGGCGCGACAGCCCATTATGTGACCGCCGATCTGGATGAGGGGCCGATCATCCACCAGGACATCGAGGCGATCAGCCATGCGGATTCGCCGGAGGATCTGGTGCGCAAGGGCCGCGATATCGAGCGGCGGGTGCTCGCCCGCGCGGTGCAGTATCATCTTGAGGACCGGGTGCTGATCAACGGCAACAAGACGGTCGTGTTCGGCAAATAGGCGTTATGGTGAACGCCGGAATATTGTCACACCGCCTGGCGTCGCACCCAAGCCGCCTAGTGTGACAGGGCCTCGCGATCGAGCTGGAGCCAGGTCGTGAGGCCTGTTCCGTCCCATTCGCGCTGCATCGTGCCGCGCAGGCCCCGCAGCGCCGCTCTTATCAGATCGCTGCCGAAGCCGCGACGGCTGTCATCGGGCGGACTGCCACCGGCTTCGCACCACCTGATGTCGACCCTGTCCGGTTCCTCGACAATGTCGATACGGAGCTGCCCATATTCATTGCTGAGTGCGCCATATTTCGTCGCGTTTGTCGCCAGTTCATGCAGCAGCAGGGCAAGCGACGTGACCGCCTGTTCGCCGACCGGGATGTCGCAGGATGCCATGCTGATGCGGTCCGCCCCATAAGGCGCCATCAGCGTCGCCATCACCTCGCCGAGCGCGATGGTGCCGCCGCCCGCGCCCGGCTCTCTCAGCACAAGCTGCTGCGCGGTCGCCAGCGCGCCGATGCGTGTCGTCAGCTCGTCGGCGAACAGGTCGACATGCTGTGCGCGCCGCCGGCCGACGCCGATCAGCGCCTGGACGACGGAAAGCAGATTCTTGATGCGATGGTGCATTTCCCGCACCAGCAACGCCTGATCCTCGGCATGGCGCATCCGGTCGCTGATATCGCGTGCGATCTTGGATGCGCCGATGATCGCGCCCGAGCGGTCCCGCACCGGGGATATGGTGACTTCAACGTGGAGCAACGCGCCATCGCGGTTGCGCCGAACCGTTTCCATGCGCTCGATACGCTGACTGGCGCGCAGCCGTGTGATGATTTCCTCTTCTTCGTGAAGCCGGTCGTCGGGGATGATGATCGTGATAGGCTGGCCCACCGCTTCCTCGCGCGAGAAACCGAACAGGCGCTGAGCCCCGGCGTTCCAGCTGGTGATGACGCCGTCCAGTGTCTTGCTGACGATCGCGTCCTGGGAATCGTCGACGATGGCCGAAAGCCAGGCGGACGCATCGTCAGGCGCGCCTTTGATGGTCCCCGTCATGCCCGTCGTCATACACCGCGCCCCTTTCGCGGCCATGGCCGATCGTCCGGCGCAACGCCGGGGCCCTGTTGTCGCGGACCGGAAATAGCGCGACCGGACCGTCATCCGACTAGGGGAAGAGGCGCGATTTAGCTCTATGATATATATCAGTCAGCCCTGTCCGGCACTGCGCAGGCGTAGCGCCTCTTCGCCCGCCTCGACGAGGCTTCGCCCCGTCGCGACCGCCGCCTCTGCCGTCAGGGCGATGGCGATGCCGTCAGGACCGTCGAGAAGGACAAGTCCGTCCTCCACGGACGCGACGCCAGCCTGGTCGAACGGGTCGGTCGACGGATTATGGCTCATCGTTGCGCTCCTTCATTTCGCAATTCCGACTGGTCGAGATAGAGATAATGCGGATCGAAATTGCCTCGCCGCGCGAGCGCGCCGAAATCGGCGATCTCGACCAGCGGGGAGCGGATCTGGCACAGGCCCGCTTCGCGAAGCTGCCGGATGGCGCGGTTGGTGTGCACCGTCGTCAGCCCGCAGATTTCGGCGATATCGCTTTGGGTGAGCGCCAGCACGAAGCGGTGCCCGTCCGACAGACCGACCGCCGCCAGCCGTTCGTTGATCTCGCACAGAAAATGCGCGACGCGCCCGACGGCGTCCAGTCGCCCGACGCGGAACAGCCAGGCGCGGTGCATGGCGGCATCAATCAGCGTTGAGAACCAGAGCTTGCGGGTCAGCTCCGGCCGCGGATCGAGAATGGCCTTCAGTGCATCATGCGGGACGATCGCGACGGTCGCGGGCGTGAGCGATCCGACCGAGTGATCGAGTTCCTGCATGGGATAGGCGTGCAAGTCGACGAACTCGCCCGGCACCTGCACCGCCACCAGTTGCCGCATGCCACGATGATCGTCGATGAAGCGCGAGAGGATACCCTCGAGCAGATAGGTGCTGACGGTCACGCGCTCACCCGCCCTGATCATCACCTGTCGCGGCTCGACCGCGCGCACCTCGCTGATCGCGTTTTCGAGCAGCGCGCGTTCCTCCATCGTCAGCTCCACGCCCCGGCGATTTATGAGAAGTCGGTCAAGAAACATTCCGGCTTGGTGCTTTCCTCTGTCGTCTCGCCTGGCGGCTAAACGTCGCAGGCGGGACGGCGATCCCCGACGGGCCGTTTTTCACTATGATGGATGTTAAACCGCTTCAGTCGTGCGCAACCCCTGGCGTCGGGCGGTGTTTCCGGTCGGGACGGCGCGGTCTGCCGCCGCCCGGACATGGTCGGGAAACTGGCGACGCCGGGGGAACGGCTGAACCCTCCCATCGTTGATCGCAACATCCAGCACAGGAGACACATCATGCCGACAAAAGAGTCGAACGAAAGCTTTGCGGACGCCATCGCCCTGTTGAAAGCGGATCACCGCAAGGTCGAAGACCTTTTCGATCAGTTCGAGGAAAGCGATGAACCGGACGAGAAGGAAGAAATCGCGCAGCAGATATGCGTCGAGCTCAAGATCCATACCATGATCGAGGAAGAGATCTTTTACCCCGCGTTTCGCGGCAAGATCGACGATGATACGCTCGATGAGGCCTATGTGGAACATGACGGCGCCAAGATGCTGGTGAACGACATTGCCGCGGGAGATCCGGAGGACGACTTCTACGACGCGAAGGTCACGGTGCTCTCCGAGGAAATCAGGCATCATGTCCACGAGGAAGAGATGCCCTCCGAGGGCATGTTCGCGCAATGTCGCGATACCGATGTCGACCTGGTGGCGCTGCGCGACCAGATGCTCGCCCGGAAGAAAGAGCTGATGGCCATCGAGGACGAGCAGGGCCTGCCGCCGGCGGAGCCGCGCACGATGAACCTTCAGCCAGTTTGATGTCCAAGAAAGATCGTCATCCCTTCAGCTTGGGGGGATGACGATCACCATAGCTGTAAGCGAGCGCAGCGAGGCCCGCGATGGTCGTCACGGGATTGCGCAGGGCGAACCGCCACGCGAATTTCGTTGCCATCCCGATGAGTTGAGGCGCGATTGACAGTTTCGCCGCCTCGGCGTCGAACCGCGCGTCGAAGCCGGGATCGCGGTTGCAGGCGGCCACCGAGAACACCAGCGGTGCGACCATCGTCGGCAGGCAAAGCGCGGACGCCCGCATCAATAATCCTTCCGATATTTGAGGTCGACGCTCGATCCGCCGAAGCTTCCGGTCGAACTCAGGATCGACAGCGCCTTTGACAGGGCGACCTCCAGCTGGGTCGCCGTGTAGCCGCGCGCATCCGTCACGATCTCCACATAAATGTCGTTGGAAATATATTGCCCGACCGCGAGCGAGGTGCCCCGGCCCGTATCCTTGTCCGCCCCGAGAATGCGCAGGCGACTGACGCCGCTTGCCGACTGGAGCACGCCAAGCGGATTGAGCCCGCCCTTGCCCCCGCGCAGGCTGTTGAGCGAGGCGGCGAGCTGGACGGCCTGAACGGCGGAGAGCTCGCCCACCGAATTGCCGAACAGAATGCGCGCCATCAGCTCGTCCTGCGGCAGGCTGGGCGTCGAGGAAAAGGCGATCTGGGGGTTGGTCGCATTGCCGGTGATCGTGATGGTGATCGTGACATCCGAAACGTCGCCCTGCGCGACGATGTTGATCTCGGGGTCGATGGCGTTGCCGCCGCTGAAGGTGATGCGCCCCTGCTGAAGCGTGAAGCTGTGCCCCGCGAAACCCAGCGTGCCGCGCACCAGCGTCACGCCGCCGGACATGGCCGGGGCAGAGCTCGACCCGCCGATGGCAATATCGGCGCCCCACTCAGACTCAAGGCCCATGCCGGAAACGAAGATCTCATTGTCGGCGCGCAGTTGCACGGCAAGCCGCCAGTTGGCTGGGACGCTCTGCATCGGCTCCGGCGCGCCGCTGATCCGCTCCGGGCCGATGGGGGGCTTGCGGCGGATGCCGGTCAGGGTAGCGACCCTCGCCGACCCCTGGCGCACGATCCTGTAGCGCGTTTCGGGCAGAGTGATGCGCCCGCTGATCGTTGGCGGCTGACCCGGCCCGTTGACGATGCGGATCT
>CAZGVX010000070.1:0-10740 GCA_964529225.1 uncultured Sphingobium sp. | reverse complement strand
CGACACCGCCGATATCGAGGCGCTCGGCCCATGGCTCGACTGGGCCTATGCCGAGACCAGGGCCGCCCTCGCGGCAGCCTGACGCTTCCTGACGACAGATTCCGCGCGCGCCCTGAACAGACGGGCGCGCCCATCCCCGTTCGCAAAGGATCATTCCCATGCCCAAAGTGCTGATTTCCGACAAGATGGACCCGCAGGCCGCGCAGATCTTCAAGGATCGCGGTGTCGAGGTCGACGTCATCACCGGCAAGACCCCCGAAGAGCTGAAGGCGATCATCGGCGACTATGACGGCCTCGCCATCCGCAGCTCGACCAAGGTCACGTCCGAAATTCTTGACGCCGCGACCAACCTCAAGGTCATCGGCCGCGCTGGCATTGGCGTCGACAATGTCGACATTCCCTATGCGTCGTCGAAGGGCGTCGTCGTCATGAACACGCCGTTCGGCAATTCGATCACCACCGCCGAGCACGCCATCGCGCTCATGTTCGCGCTCGCCCGCCAGCTGCCGCAGGCCAATGCGGAAACGCAGGCCGGCAAATGGCCCAAGAACGACTTCATGGGCGTCGAGCTGACCGGAAAGACGCTGGGCCTCATCGGCGCGGGCAATATCGGCTCGATCGTCGCCAGCCGCGCGCTCGGCCTCAAGATGAAGGTGGTCGCCTACGACCCCTTCCTGACGCCCGAACGCGCCATAGAGATGGGCGTCGAGAAGGCCGATCTCGACACGCTGCTGGCGCGGGCTGACTTCATCACGCTCCACACGCCGCTGACCGATCAGACGCGCAACATCCTCAGCCGCGAGAATCTTGCAAAGACCAAGAAGGGCGTGCGCATCATCAACTGCGCGCGCGGCGGCCTGATCGACGAGGCAGCACTCAAGGACGCGATGGACAGCGGCCATGTCGCGGGGGCGGCGCTCGACGTGTTCCAGACCGAGCCCGCCAAGGAAAGCCCGCTGTTCGGCACACCCAATTTCATCTGCACGCCGCATCTGGGCGCGTCCACCACCGAGGCGCAGGTCAATGTCGCGCTCCAGGTCGCCGAGCAGCTCAGCGACTATCTGATGACGGGCGGCGTCACCAACGCGCTCAACATGCCCTCGCTCAGCGCGGAGGAGGCCCCGAAGCTCAAGCCCTATATGGCGCTGGCGGAGCGTCTTGGCAGTCTCGTCGGCCAGCTTGCGCATGACAATCTCACCAACATCGCGATCGAGGTGGAGGGCGCCGCCGCGGAACTCAACATCAAGCCGATCACCGGCGCGGTGCTGGCGGGCTTCATGCGCCGCTATTCCGACACGGTGAACATGGTCAATGCACCGTTCCTCGCGAAGGAGCGCGGCCTCGACGTGCGCGAAGTGCGCCACGACCGCGAGGGCGACTATCACACGCTCGTGCGCGTGACGGTGGAAACCAGCCAGGGCGCCCGGTCGGTCGCCGGCACGCTGTTTGGCAATGCCGCGCCGCGCCTCGTCGAGATCTTCGGCATCAAGGTCGAGGCGGAGCTTGAGGGCCATATGCTCTACATCGTGAACGAGGACGCGCCGGGCTTCATCGGCCGGGTCGGCACCGCGCTTGGCGAGGCGGGCATCAACATCGGCACCTTCAACCTCGGCCGCCGCACAGCGGGTGGCGAGGCGGTGCTGTTGCTGTCGGTCGACAGCGCCATCCCGCAGACGTTGCTGGATGCGGTCGCCAAACTGCCCGGCGTCAAGACCGCCATACCGTTGACGTTCTGATCGGATCGCCGGGGGACTGGCGATTGGTCGCGTGCCGGGCTAGAGCGGCGTGCCATGACTGACGCCATGTCCCCCGCCCTGCTGCCCGAAGGCCTTGCTGACCGGCTGCCGCCCCATGCGGAGGCGTCCGCGCGCCTCACCCGCGATGTCATGGATGCGGTGGCGGCGCATGGCTATGGCCGGGTCATGCCGCCGCTCGCGGAATATGAGGAGACGCTGACGCGGCGCCTGTTCGCCGCATCGCATCGCGCGCTGCTGCGGGCGGTTGATCCCGTCTCGGGGCGCACCCTTGCGCTGCGGCCGGACATGACCGCGCAGGTCGGGCGCATCGCCGCCACGCGCCTCAGGGACAGCGTCCGGCCGCTGCGGCTCTGCTACGCGGGGCCCGTGATGCGCCTCAAGGCCGATCAGCTGCGCCCGGAACGCGAGCGCACGCAGCTCGGCGCCGAGCTTGTCGGATCGGATAGCGTCGCCGCCGCCGTGGAGGTCGTCAGCATCGCCATCGAGGCGCTCCAGCGCGCGGGCGTCACTGGCATAACCGTCGATTTCACCCTGCCCGATCTGGTCGGCAGCCTAGCCGAGGGGGCGCTCCCGGTCGGGATGGATGGCCGCGCGGCGCTGCGCCAGGCGCTCGATGCAAAAGATGCGGGCGCGGTTGCCGCTATGGGGCCGGAAGCGGCCGCCTATCTCCCGCTCATCGCGGTCGCCGGGCCGTTCCATGCGGCCATGGACCGGCTGGAGGCATTCGACGCCAGCGTCGCCGGTGGCGCCATTGCCAGCCGTATCGCGGCGCTGCGCGCCATCGCCAGGCCGATCGGATGGGACATCACGCTGACGCTCGACCCGACCGAGCGCCACGGTTTCGAGTATCAGAGCTGGTTCGGCTTCTCGATCTTTGCCCAAGGGTTTGTGGGTGAAATCGGCCGTGGCGGCAGCTATGCCATCCGCCATGACGATGGCCATGCCGAACCCGCCATGGGATTCTCGCTCTATCCCGATCCGCTGATCGACGCAGGCGCCGGCCGGAAGGAGTCGCCGCGCCTGTTTCTGCCCCTAGGCCATGACCCGGCACGCGCCGGGGCGCTGCGGGCGGATGGCTGGGTGACGGTGGCGGCGCTGTCGGAGGGCGACGACGGCGCGGCGCTCGGATGCTCGCACCGGCTGGAAGGTGGAGAGCCGACGCCTTATTGAGGGTTGCAGCGGCCCGCGTCGAAGGCGTTGCGGCACCTCAGCCAGTGACGGCCTTTAGCCAGCTATCCACCACGCCCGTTGCCGGATAGTCCGGTTCGCCGAGGTTACGGTTGATCTCCATGTGGCCGCGCAGCCCCTGTCCGGTGATCGCCCTCAGTTCAACGGCAGTGCCCGCGGCCCGGAGCGCATCGGCCAGCGCGCGCGATTGCCGCGCGCCGTCCTGGCGCTGGACATGCAGGATCAGGAAGGCGGGCGCGTTGGGCGCCGCAGCATGCAGCGTTGGCGACAGCGCGCGCTGGCGCGCCGCATCCTTGCCGAACGCCTGCATGTAGATGTCCTGCATCATCGGCGGGCCGTCCTGCATCTGCGCGGGCACGTCATAGGCGGCGCCATCGAGCGCGATGACACCGCGCAGCGCCGTCGCGCCGACGCCCGCCCGTTCCAGATAGGCGGGATCCGTGCCGACCAGCGCCACCAGATGCGCGCCCGCGCTGTGCCCCATGAGGACGATGCGGCCAGGATCAATGCCAAGCATGGCCGCGTTGCGGATCAGCCAGGCAAGCGATGCCGCGACGTCGGCAGCCTGCTGTTCGACGGTGGCCGACGGCACGAGCCGATAGTCGATCGAGGCCAGCGCGTAACCCTGCGCCGGGAAATGCGCGACCTTTGCCCTGCCTGTCGCATTTTCCTTGCTGCCCATCCGCCAGCCGCCGCCATGGACGAACAGGATAAGCGGCGCGCTTCCGGTCGCGCTATTGCTGCCGCCGGTCGCAGGCCAGTATCGCAGATGCTGCGCGACATCCGCGCCATAGGCGTAGTCGGTGCCGCCTTCCGGTCGGTCGGCCTCGGCCCTCGACTCCATCTGCTGCATCGCGCGGGCGCGCATCCGGTCGCGCAGTGGCCCTGCCTGCAACGCGCCATGGGCGACCAGGCCAAGCAGAACCATGCCGAACAGGCGGCGGACGGGCGGGACATGCATGGGCGGACTCCCCAAGGTTTCGGCTGTCATGTTCCTAGATCGCCGCGCATTAACGGCGGCTTGACATCGCGCACGCCCTGCCATAACCGCCGCGCCGGACCGGGCGCACCGCCCGCTGATCCCGCCATGGCGCCGAGTCCTGTCGAAGGGCGGCATGGGGCGCCCCGGCAGGGCGGAGTCTCATATCCATGGCAAATGTTACCGTGATCGGCGCGCAGTGGGGCGACGAGGGCAAGGGCAAGATCGTCGACTGGCTGGCGAGCCGCGCCGATGTCGTGGTGCGCTTTCAGGGCGGGCATAATGCCGGTCACACGCTGGTCGTCGGCGACAGCACCTACAAGCTCAGCCTGCTGCCGTCCGGCATTGTGCGCGGCACGCTGTCGGTGATCGGCAACGGTGTCGTCCTCGATCCCTGGCATTTCCGCGAGGAAGTCGCCAAGCTCCAGGGCCAGGGTGTCGCTGTGTCGCCGGACAACCTCCATATCGCCGAAACGGTACCGTTGATCCTGCCGATCCACCGCGACCTCGACGGGCTGCGCGAGGATGCGAGCGGCGCGGGCAAGATCGGCACGACGCGGCGCGGCATCGGCCCCGCCTATGAGGACAAGGTGGGACGGCGCGCGATCCGCCTTTGCGACCTTGGCCATCTTGACGATCTCGCGCTCCAGCTCGACCGCATCTGCGCGCACCACGACGCGCTGCGCGCCGGGTTCGGCGAGGCGCCCGTCGACCGCGCCGCGCTGGTGGCGGAGCTGCGCGCGGTGGCGGACTTCATCCTGCCCTATGCCAAGCCCGTGTGGGTAACGCTGAACGAGGCCAAGAAGCGGGGCAAGCGGATCCTGTTCGAGGGGGCGCAGGGCGTGCTGCTGGACGTCGATCACGGGACCTATCCGTTCGTGACCTCCTCCAACACCATCGCGGGCACGGCCTCGGGCGGATCGGGGCTGGGGCCTTCGTCGGTCGGCTTCGTGCTCGGCATCGTCAAAGCCTATACGACGCGGGTCGGTTCGGGTCCTTTTCCCACCGAGCTGGACGATGAAACAGGCCAGCGACTCGGCGAGCGCGGCCATGAATTCGGCACGGTGACGGGCCGCAAGCGCCGCTGCGGCTGGTTCGACGCGGTGCTCGTGCGGCAGTCGGCGGCGGTGAGCGGCATCACCGGGATCGCACTTACCAAGCTCGACGTGCTCGACGGGTTCGAGACGCTCAGCATCTGCACAGGCTACCGCGTCGGCGAGCGGACCTATGACTATCTGCCGCCCCACCCGCAGGACCAGGCGCGCGCCGAGCCGATCTACGAGACGATGGAGGGCTGGAGCGAAACCACCGCGGGTGCCCGAAGCTGGGCGGAGCTGCCGGCGCAGGCGATCAAATATATCCGCCGGATCGAGGAGCTGATCGAGTGCCCGGTGGCGCTCGTTTCCACCTCGCCGGAGCGAGAGGACACGATCCTGGTCCGGGACCCGTTCGTGGACTGAGCCACATCGCCTAGTGGAAGAACAGCCACAGGATCAGGATGACCGGCAGCGGCACGCCAAGCAGCCAGAGCAGCAGGCCTTTTCCCATGTTTCATCTCCCTGAACAGACAGGGAGAGAAACGATCCGCCCGTCCGGTCGTTCCACGCGCCTTCCACGCCCATGCCTTCAAGCCGTGTGACCCGCGTCGGCTGCGACGGCCCGCATTGCCCTTTCCCGCGGCACCGCGTACATCGCGGCGGATCATGACCCAGCCGCTCATCTTCGCCATTCCCAAGGGCCGGATACTCGACGAGGCGCTGCCGCTGCTGGCGCGCGTCGGCGTGGAGCCGGAGGCGGATTTTCACGCCAAGTCGAGCCGGGCGCTTCGCTTTGCCACCAATGTGGAGGGGCTGTCGATCATCCGCGTGCGCGCCTTCGATGTGGCGACCTTCGTCGCGCATGGCGCGGCGCAGATCGGCATCGTCGGCAGCGATGTGATCGCCGAGTTCGACTATTCGGAACTGTATGCGCCGCTTGATCTCGCAATCGGCCATTGCCGTCTGTCGGTAGCCGAACCCGAGGATGCCCCCGCCGAGGCAAGTGCGCCGAGCCATGTGCGCGTTGCCACCAAATATCCCAATCTCACCCGCCGCTATTATGAGGGGCAGGGCGTGCAGGCGGAGTGCGTGAAACTCAACGGCGCGATGGAACTGGCGCCGTCGCTCGGCCTGTCGCGCCGGATCGTCGATCTGGTGTCGTCCGGCGCAACGCTCAAGGCCAACGGCCTTGTCGAGACGGCGCGGATCATGGACATCAGCGCGCGCCTGATCGTCAACCGCGCGGCGATGAAAATGCGCAGCGCCGAGCTGGGGCCGCTGGTTGAAAGGTTTCGCACCGCGGTCGCGGGGGGCAGCAATGCCGCTTAGACTGGACGCGCGCGCTTCCGGCTTTGCCGCAGCCTTCGATGCGCTCGTCAACGCCCGGCGGGAGAGCGATCCCGACGTGGCCGACACCGTGCGCGCCATCATCACGCGGGTGCGCGCCGGGGGCGACGCCGTGCTGGCGGAGCTGACCAGCCGTTTCGACGGGCATGATCTCGACAGGACCGGCTGGCGGATCGCGCCAGCGGACTGCGCGGCCGCCTATGCCGGGCTTGCCCCCGATTTGCGCGCGGCGCTTGACCTCGCGGCGGCGCGGATCGCGGACTATCACCAGCGGATGCGGCCCGCCGACGCGGGCTGGACCGACGCGTCGGGCGTGACGCTCGGCTATCGCTGGAACGCTGTCGAGGCGGCGGGCCTCTATGTGCCCGGTGGCCGCGCCGCCTATCCGTCGAGCGTCCTCATGAACGCGATCCCCGCCAAGGTCGCCGGCGTCGACCGGCTCGTGATGGTCACGCCGACGCCGGGCGGCGAGGTCAATCCGCTGGTGCTCGCGGCCGCACATCTGGCGGGGGTGGACGAGGTGTGGCGGATCGGCGGCGCGCAGGCCATCGCCGCGCTCGCCTATGGCACGACCCGGATCGCGCCGGTCGACGTCGTCGTCGGCCCCGGAAACGCCTGGGTCGCGGAGGCCAAGCGGCAGCTTTACGGCGTGGTCGGCATCGACATGGTGGCGGGGCCGTCCGAGATTGTCGTGCTGGCGGACGGCGCGAACGAGGCGGAATGGATCGCCGCCGACCTCTTGAGCCAGGCGGAGCACGACCCGACCAGCCAGTCGATCCTCCTCACCGACGATGCCGACTTCGCCGATGCCGTCGCGGCGGCGGCCGACCGGCGCATCGCGCAGCTCGCGACCGCCGAGACGGCAAGGGCGAGCTGGGACGCGCATGGCGCAATCATCACCGTGCCCGATCTCGAGGCGGCGCTGCCGCTCGTCGATCGGCTCGCGCCCGAGCATCTCGAACTGGCGGTGGCAGAGCCCGCCGCGCTGTTCGCGCGGGTGCGCCATGCCGGTTCGGTTTTCCTCGGACGCCATACACCGGAAGCGATGGGCGACTATCTCGCAGGGCCGAACCATGTGCTGCCGACAGGGCGGCGGGCGCGCTTTTCCTCCGCGCTGTCGGTCACGGATTTCATGAAGCGCACCAGCGTGATCGGCGTTGGCGAAGCGGGCATCCGCGCGCTGGGGCCAGCCGCGATCAGGCTTGCCGACGCCGAAGGCCTGCCCGCCCATGCCGCCAGTATCGCCGTCCGGCTGGGCCAGTCGCCCGCCACCTCTCACAAGGAGTAACCGTCATGCCGACTTCCCTCTACGACGCCACGGTGCCGACGCTCATGCAGATCACGCGGGCCGTTCGCGGCCTCATCGACAAGGCGGAAGCGTTCTGCGCCGAGCATGGCCATGATGAGGCGTCGCTCTGCACCGCCTGTCTGGCTGAGGACATGCGTCCGTTCGCCTATCAGATCCTGTCGGTCGGCACCCATTCCGTCGGCGCGATTGCCGGTGTTCGCGCAGGCACCTTCTCGCCGAACATGGCGGAACCGCCGCAGGGCTTCGACGCGCAGCGCGCCTATCTTGACGGCATTCTCGCCGACCTTGAGACGATATCGCCCGAGGAGATGGAAAGCTTCATCGGCAAGCCGGTGCTTTTCTCCATCCCCGCCATGAACCTGGCGATGGACTTTGTCGGCGAGCAGTTCCTGCTTTCCTTTTCGCAGCCCAATTTCTTTTTCCACGCGACCACCGCCTACGACATTCTGCGCCACAAAGGCGTCCCTGTCGGCAAGCGCGACTTCCTTGGCGCGATGCGGATCGCAACAGCGGCATGAGCGAACGCGCGCAGTCGCGCTCCGCTGCCCGGCTCGCTGCCGTGCAGGCGCTCTATCAGATGGAGATGGAAGGGACGGCGCTTGCCCCGCTCCTCCACGAGTTCCACCATCACCGGCTCGGCGCGACCATCGAGAACGTAACCTATGCACCGGCCGAGGCGAGCTTCTTCGACGATATCGTCAGCGGTGTCGACGCGCGGCGGGCGGAGATCGACGAGGCCATTGCCGCGCGGCTCGCAAGCGGCTGGACCATGGAGCGGCTCGACCGGCCCATGCGGCAAATCCTCCGGGCGGGCGCCTATGAGCTGATGGCGCGGGCCGATGTGCCTACCGCGACCGTCATCAGCGAATATGTCGATGTCGCTCATGCCTTCTACGACAAGCGCGAGTCCGGCTTTGTAAACGGCCTGCTGGACGCCATCGCCAAGGCGGCGCGGGGGTAAGCCATGGCTGAGATCGTCAACCTGCGCCTCGCCCGCAAGGCAAAAAAGCGCGCGGACAAGGCGATCGAGGCGGACGCCAATCGCGCGCGTCATGGCCGGACCAAGGCGGAGAAGCAGCGCGACAGGATGGAGGAGGACAGGGTCGTGCGGGCGCTCGACGGGGCGAAGCGGGACAGATAAGCCCGACGGGATCGTGCAAACACCGATAAAGTCATGATATCAAATCAGGAATGACCGAGTCCGAATTCATCGCTGCACTGCGGACGCTTCCACTGCACGGGGGCGCGCTTGGCCTCATGGACGATGCGGCGCGGCTCGGTGATCTCGTGCTCACGAGCGATACGCTGGTCGAGGGCGTGCATTTCTTGCCAGCCGATCCGCCCGGCGAGGTGGCCTGGAAGCTTCTCGCGGTAAATCTCTCCGACCTTGCGGCCAAAGGCGCGACGCCGGACGCCGTGATGCTGAGCTACCCGATTAGCGATGGGGACTGGGATGCGCACTTCGTCGCCGGGTTACGCGGGGCGCTGGCGGCGTTCGGCACCACGCTGCTTGGCGGTGATACGATATCCCTGCCGCAAGGGGCGCCGCGCGTCCTCACGCTGACCGCTTTTGGCCGGGCGCAAGGGCCGATCCCGGCGCGCAGCGGCGCAAAGGCCGGGGATGCGCTGTGGGTGACGGGCGCGATCGGCGATGCGGGGGCCGGGCTCGATGTCGCTGGCGGCGCTGACGGACCGGCGACGCTGCTCGCCGCCTATCGCCGCCCGGTGCCGCGCCTCGCTGAGGGGCGCGCGCTTGCGCCCATTGTCCATGCGATGATGGACATATCGGACGGGCTCCTCATCGACACGGCGCGGATGGGCGAAGCCTCCGGTGTGGCAATCGCGATCGTGCTCGACGATGTGCCCCTGTCGGACGGCTATCGCGCGCTGATCGGCGACGGGCTTGCCGCCCGGTTGAAAGCCGCCACCGCGGGCGATGACTATGAGCTGCTCTTTGCCCTGCCGGGCGGTGCGCCGCCTCCCGTGGCAGCGACGCAGGTCGGCCGGTGCGTCAAGGGCGCGGGCCTCAGCCTGTCCTATGGCGGCGAGGCGATCCCTCTGCCGGCCAGGCTCGGCTGGGAACATGGCTGAGCCGCGCTGCGACGAGGCGTTCGATTATTGCGCTTGACGGCGGCAAGTGCGTCGATAGTCTCCACCCCCAGAGGACGGTCGTAGCCCATGGCGGCCGGTCCAATCCATAATGGGGGAGAGAACCATTTATGAACGTGGTGTTGATCGCCATAGCCTGTGGCGTGCTTGCCGTTCTTTACGGCCTTTTCACCAGCCGGCAGGTGCTGGCCGCGCCGGCGGGAAATGCCCGGATGCAGGAAATCGCCGCCGCGATCCAGGAAGGCGCGGGCGCCTATCTCGGGCGGCAATATCGCACCATCGCCATGGTCGGCGCCGCTGTCGCGGTCATATTGTTCCTGACGCTGGGGGCGCTGTCGACCGTCGCGTTCCTCATCGGGTCCATTCTCTCCGGCGTGGCGGGTTACGTCGGCATGATCATATCGGTGCGCGCCAATGTCCGAACGGCGGAGGCGGCGCGGGGCTCCCTGCAGGGCGGGCTCACCCTCGCATTCCGTTCGGGCGCGATCACCGGCATGCTGGTGGCGGGGCTTGGACTGCTGTCCATCGCAGGGATTTTCTGGTTCCTCGTCGATGTGTCCGGCCACGCGCCCAATGACCGCAGCATCATCGCGGCGCTGACGGCGCTCGCCTTCGGCGCCTCGCTCATCTCGATCTTCGCGCGCCTCGGCGGCGGCATCTTCACCAAGGCGGCGGACGTCGGGGCTGACCTCGTCGGCAAGGTCGAGGCCGGCATTCCGGAGGACGACCCGCGTAACCCGGCGGTGATCGCGGACAATGTCGGCGACAATGTCGGCGACTGCGCGGGCATGGCCGCCGACCTGTTCGAAACCTATGTGGTGACACTGGGCCTTACCATGGTGTCGATCGCGCTTCTCGTGAAAGCGAGCGCGGCGGAGCTGCTTGCGCTGATGAGCCTGCCGCTGGCGGTGGGCGGCGTGTGCATTCTCACCTCGATCATCGGCACCTATTTCGTTCGCCTGGGCGGCGGCACGAACATCATGGGCGCGCTCTACAAGGGCTTCTGGACGACCG
>CAZGVX010000069.1:0-10825 GCA_964529225.1 uncultured Sphingobium sp. | reverse complement strand
CCTCGCTCTCTTCTTGCTCAGGGCCTTTCTGGCTCAAGCCACGACCATGCGGAATCTGTCCACACCGCCTAGATGCGGTCGGCCTGAACGACCGTTTCGATGGCGCGCAGCGCCGACAGGATCCGGGCAAGATGGGTCGTGTCGTCGACCTCTATGTCGATGAGGTCGGTGTGAAAGGGGCCGTCCCGGTTGACGAGCTGAAGGTTCAGGATATTGGCCTTGTTGGTCGCGAAGATGTGCGCGACGGCGGCAAGCGCGCCCGGTTGGTTCTTGACCACGACCGACAGGCGGGCCGTGCCGCCGCTCGCCTTGTGGTCCCAGCTGAGGTCGACCCAGTCGGCATCCTGTCCCGCCGCCAGCGACTGACAGTCGATCGTGTGCACCTCGATCGGCTCGCCCGGCCGCCGGAGGCCGACGATCCTGTCGCCCGGCACCGGATGGCAGCAGTCGCCCAGATGATAGGCGATGCCGGGCGTCAGCCCCAGAATCGAAACAGCCTGCGCCTGACGGCTGCGGTTGCGACCGCCCGGCTTCTCGTTGGTGCTGCCCGGCACCAGGGCTTCGAGCACTTCATTGTCCGAGATCTGCCGGGTGGCGATGGCGATCATCAGCGCCGGGCGATCCTCGAGCCGCAGGCGCTTGATGGCGGCCTTGAGTGCCTTGTCGGCGACTTCAACCGGCAGGCTCGCGATGATCTCGGCATAGATTTTCTCGCCCATCGCGATGCTCTCGCCGCGCTGCTTCTGGCGGATATAGCGACGGATCGCCGCCCGCGCCTTGCCGGTCACGGCAAAGGCGAGCCAGCTGGGCTGCGGTTCCTGCGTTTCCGATTTCAGGATTTCCACCTGGTCGCCATTGTCGAGCGCCGTGCGCAGCGGCACGACCCGTCCGTTCACCTTCGCGCCGACCGACTGGTTGCCGAGGTTGGTGTGGATCGCATAGGCGAAGTCGACCGGCGTCGCGCCCTTGGGGAGCTGGTGCAGTTCGCCCTTGGGTGTGAACGCGAAAATGCGATCCTGATACATGGCCATGCGGGTATGCTCGAGCAGTTCGTCCGCATCATGGCTCTGTTCGAGGATTTCGATGAGGTCGCGCAGCCATCCCGCCTGACCGTCGGGCTTTTCGGCGCGCTGCTTGTAGGCCCAGTGCGCGGCATAGCCGAACTCGCTCTGGCGGTGCATCCGCTCGGAGCGGATCTGCACCTCGATCCGGGCATTGTGGTCGTGCACGACGGTGGTGTGGAGCGACTGGTAGCCGTTGCGCTTGGGCGTCGAGATATAGTCCTTGAAGCGGCCCGGCACCATCTTGAACCGCTGATGAATGACGCCGAGCGCGCGATAGCATTCCTCCGTGCTGTCGGTGATGACGCGAAAGGCCATGATGTCGGACAGCTGCTCGAAGCTGATGTGGCGCTCCTGCATCTTGCGCCAGATGGAATAGGGGTGCTTCTCCCGCCCCGAGACTTTCACCGCCAGCCCGGCGCCGGCAAGGAGCTTGTCGAGGTCGGCGGCGATGCGCTTCACCTTGTCCTCGCCGCCCGCCTTCAGCCGATCGAGGCGGCGGGTAATGGTGTCATAGGCTTCCGGTTCGAGCTGCTCGAACGCGAGCAGCTGCATCTCGCGCATGAAGTCGTACATGCCGATGCGCTCCGCGAGCGGCGCGTAGATGTCCATCGTCTCGCGGGCGATGCGGTGGCGCTTCTCCGGGCTCTTGATATGTTTGAGCGTGCGCATGTTGTGCAGCCTGTCGGCGAGCTTGACGAGCAGCACCCGGATGTCGTCCGACATGGCGAGGAGGAACTTGCGCAGATTTTCCGCCGCGCGCTCGCTTTCGGTCTGGGCCTCGATCTTGCTGAGCTTGGTCACGCCGTCGACGAGCCGCAGAACGTCGTTGCCGAACAGCCGCTCGATCTCCTCGGGCGTGGTCAGCGTGTCTTCGAGCGTGTCATGGAGGAGCGCGGTGACGATGCTGGTGTCGTCGAGATAGAGATCGGTCAGGATACCCGCGACTTCTACCGGGTGGCTGAAATAGGGGTCGCCGCTTGCCCGTTTCTGGCTGCCATGCTTTGCGACCGAAAACACGTAGGCGCGGTTGATCGCGGCCTCGTCGGCCTCCGGGTCATAGCCCCGCACTTTCTCGACCAGTTCATATTGTCGAAGCATAGCGGCGAAAGGATGGGATGGGATCGACCGCCCGCGCAACCGGAAAATGGTCGCGACGAGAAAAAGCTCAGCCCATGTGCCGACAAAGGCGCAGCGCGATTTTGCGTCCGCCGCGCTTTTCCGCTAGCACAAGTCCCGCAATGCCGTTCCATCGTATCCACATCGAACGCGAGGGCTGTGCCCTTCAGGCCGCGCTGGAAGTCGTGGGGGAACGCTGGTCGTTTCTCATCTTGCGGGCGGCGCTGATGGGCGTCGAGCATTTCGAGGACTTTCAGTGTTCGCTCGGCATCGCGCGCAACGTGCTGTCGGGTCGTCTCGCGCGCCTCGTCGATCATGGCCTGCTGACGCGCGAGCCCGTGGCCGAAGACAAGCGCATGGTCGCCTATCGGCTGACCGAAAAGGGTCGCGATCTGCTTCCGGCCATAGTGGCGCTGCGCCAGTGGGGCGAGAAATGGGCGGGGCTCGGCACAACCGTCGGCCCGCGCCTCGCGGATCGGCGCGATCAGCTGCCGGTGCGGCCGCTGACGCTGCTGGCGCAGGACGGGCGCGCGCTTTCGCCTGCCGATCTGTGCTGGATCAGCGATCCCGTCACGCCGGACGACGCCGCACCATGAACCGGATGCAGACTGTCGGTCGGGGCATCGCCGATCAGGGCGATCGGCGCAACGCCATCGACGCGATGCCGATCAGGCCTCAGCCGTTCTTCGAGGACAAGAACCGGGCGTTCTGGACGTTGCAAATCCTGGGATGGGTCGGCGCGTTCACGCTGCGGGCGCTGTCGTCGCTGGCGAACGGTCAGCCGGCGGTGTTTCTGGTTCCTGTCGTGATCTCGACGATCACCGGCTTCTCGCTCACCCTGCTGATGGCGGTCTGCTATCGTTTCCTGCTTGAACAGCGGCCGCTCATCACCTGGCCGCTGTCGATCCTCATCACGATGGTCGCGGGCGCCGCTTCGGCTTTCATTGATGCCTGGGTCTTCGCCTCGCTCAATCCCGCCTCGGAGTCGCCCAGCCTCAAGCTGTTTCTTGGCGCCTTCTATCTCAACCTGACCCTGCTCGCGGCATGGTCGGCGCTCTACTATGCCATCAATTTCTTTCTCACCATCGAGGATCAGGCCGACCAGCTCCAGCGCCTTGAGCTGCAGGCGTCGACGGCGCAGCTGGCGATGCTGCGCTATCAGCTCAACCCGCACTTTCTTTTCAACACCCTCAACAGCATTTCGACGCTCGTGCTCCTGAAGCAGACGGAGCGGGCGAATGCGATGCTGTCGCGGCTGTCCGCCTTCCTGCGCTATACCCTCATCAACGAACCTACCGCCCAGGTGTCGCTCGAGCAGGAGGTGGAGACGCTCAAGCTTTACCTCGACATCGAGAAGATGCGGTTCGAGGACCGGCTGCGGCCCAGCTTCGCGATAGACGCGGCCGCTGCCGACGCGCGCCTGCCTTCGCTTCTCCTCCAGCCGCTCGTGGAAAACGCCATCAAATATGCCGTCACGCCGCAGGAGGAGGGGGCGGATATCTCCATCTCCGCCCAGCTTGTCGGCGAAACCGTGCGGATCGTCGTTTCGGACACGGGGCCGGGATTGCAGGAGGGCGGGCTCACAGCACAATGGTCAACGGGGGTGGGACTCGCCAATATCCGGGACCGTCTGGTCCAGGCTTATGGGGAACGACAGAGCATGGATGTTCGTTCGTCGCCGGAGGGCGGTTTTTCGGTCATCATTGAACTGCCGTTCTCGACAGACGATTCATCGAAGGACGCCTCATGACCATCCGCACCATCCTTGTCGACGATGAGAGCCTTGCGATACAGGGCTTGCAGCTTCGGCTCGAGCCGCATGACGATGTCGAGGTCGTCGACACCTGCACCAACGGCCGGGAAGCGATACGGTCGGTCAAGACCCACAAGCCCGATCTCGTATTTCTCGATATCCAGATGCCGGGGTTCGACGGCTTTTCGGTCGTCCAGGGCATGATGGACGTGGAGCCGCCGCTGTTCGTGTTCGTCACCGCCTATCACGAACATGCGATCCGCGCGTTCGAGGCGCAGGCGATCGACTATCTCGTCAAACCCGTCGAGCCGCAGCGTCTGGCCGATGCGCTCGACCGCGCGCGCCAGCGGCTGATGGAGAAGCGCAACGGGCAGGAAGTGGAGCGACTGCGCGAGGTGCTGGCCGAGTTCGCGCCGGAGGCAATGGAGGAGATGGGCGCCGACACCGAAGCCCATGCTGCCAACCGCTATGAGAAGCTCATCAACATCAAGGATCGCGGCCAGATATTCCGCGTCGATGTCGATACGATCGAGCGGATCGACGCCGCGGGCGATTATATGTGCATCTACACCGCCGACAATTCGCTCATCCTGCGCGAGACGATGAAGGATCTGGAAAAGCGCCTCGATCCGCGCAATTTCCAGCGCGTGCACCGCTCGACGATCGTCAACCTCGCCCTCGTCCGCCAGGTCAAGCCCCACACAAACGGCGAGTGCTTTCTGGTGCTCGAATCCGGCACGCAGGTGAAGGTCAGCCGGTCCTATCGCGACGTGGTGGCGCGGTTCGTCCACTGATCCCGATAATTTTCCTCAGCGATCCGGCGAGAGGCACACCATCAGTTCGCCGCAACGGCTCTGCGCAAAGCCATATTTGTCGATCGCTCGCCGAAATGCCGCCTCGCAGTCGTCGCCATGCAGTTCGATGACGATGTTGCGGACATTGTCGAGCCAGGAAAGATCGGGCGCGGAGAAGACTTGCGTTTCGGCGCCCTCAATGTCGATTTTCAGAATGTCGATCTGGCCAAGTCCGAAGCGTTGGATGATCGCGGGCATGTCGAGCGCCGCGATCTCGGCGTCCTGCGTCGCTTCCCCCGTTTCGGTCGTCTGGCGTCCCCATTCATTGCCCGTGCCGGTCGTTGCCGATTTGAAGCGGAGCCGCGCCGGGTGAGACCAGAGCGCGGCCTCGAGGCACTGCGCGCGGCTGCCATATGGCGCGACATTCATGGTCAGCATCGCGAAATTTGCGGGATCGGGCTCGATCGAAACGACCCGGCTGGTCGGGTAGCGTGAGAGAAAATAGGCGGACGAATAGCCGCAGTTCGCACCCGCATCGACGATGGTGTCCGCTTCGCGAATGCCATCGAGACAGCGATATTCGCGCTCGACGAAAATCTGGTCGAAGACGGTGAGATCGGTGGACTCCCGGCGGCAATAGACCGGGTTCTTGAGATATTTGCTGGTCAGTTTCAGATAGGGGCCGCGACCCAGCCGCAGGGAGAGGGCGCGCTTGGCCGTGCTGACCGCGCCCAGGTTGGTGAGGGCGTCGCGATAGAATTCCGAACGGTCCATGGCCCTCCCCCGCATTGCGCGTGGATGCAAACGCTATCGTGCACTGCACAATGATGCAATGGGGACGGGGGGGCTGCGCACATCCCGCGTCCACGCCGGTCATGGCCTGTCAGCAGCGGCTCTCACTCTTGTCGATTGCCCGGCCAGCGACAGCGCCGACCGCGCCGCCGATGATCACCCCGGCCGTCTTGTCACCCCGGCGCCCGGCCGCGGCGCTGCCGAGCAGCCCGCCGGCGATTGCGCCGATGATCGTGCCGGTCGCACCATCATTGCGGCAACGGTAGCGATAGGTCTCGCGATAGCCACGGTAGCCGTGCCTGTCGTGGGCGGACGCGCCATAATAGCCGCGACCGCGATAGTCGCGGTAATAGTCCCCTGCGCGATAGTCGCGCTGGTAGGCGCGGTCGTAATAGCCGTCATAGCCATGGTGGTCACGGGCGCTGGCGGGCGCCGCCATGGCCATGGTCGCCAGCGCCATGGTCGCGGCGATGCCCTTGTGCATCCAGTTGCGGTTTGGCATGTCCTGTTCTCCTTGTCCGGTGGGGGCCCGCAATTCGGCCCGCCCTTGACCCTTGTCTCTCACCCTGGGGGTGAGGCGAGCCTGAATTGGACCGTCAGGCGCCGTTCATGCGGGCGCGACGGGTTTACGCTTCGTCTTCCAGCCGATATGGCGCGCGGTGATGGAGCGCATCGCTGCCATATTGGCCATGTTCGTCCTGCTGATGAGCGGCCGGCATCCCGACAAGCGCCTGCCGCAGCAGCCCACGGCATTGACGATCGAAGCGGTGCCGCTTGGTCCGCCCTCGCGGGTGGCCGAGACGAAGCTCGGAGATCTGCGCTGGCTGGGCGGCTGGGTGCTGCGCAGCGAGGCGGGCGGTTTCGGCGGGCTTTCAGCGATGCGCGTCGACAAATCCGGCGCCGTGGCGGCGCTGACCGACACCGGGGAGATCATTCGTTTCCGGCCCGGCACGGGTCGTCTGCCCGCCACGTTGGAACCGCTGCCGATCCAGCGGGACGAAGCCGGGACGCCCAAATGGCGCTGGGACACCGAATCGCTCACCAGCGATCCCTGGACGGGGCAGACATGGATCGGGTTCGAGGTCGAAAACCGCATCTGCCGCTATGACGCCAGCTTCCTGCGCGTCGAGGGTTGTGCCCATCCCCCCGCCATGCAGGCATGGCCCAGGCCGACAGGCAGCGAATCCCTGCAGCGGCTGGGCGACGGACGATTTCTGGCCATAGCGGAGGAAGCGGATGGCCCCGCCGGTCCGCACGATACATTGCTCTTTTCAGGCGATCCTGTGATCGCCGGAGCGCCGCCGCCCCGGCGCCTGTCCTATCGCGCGCCGGAGGGGTATCTGCCGTCCGACGCGCTCTGGCTCGGCGGGGACCGTCTGCTCATGCTCAACCGCCGGGTGACATTGGGCGCAGGCTTTACGGCGGTGCTCACACTGGTGACGCTCGATCGCGAGAGCCCGGTTCTGTCCGGTCCCGTCGTCGCCCGGCTGGAGGGACCGCTCCCTCATGACAATTGGGAAGCCCTTGCTTTGTCGTACGAACAGGGCCAGCCGATCCTCTGGGTCGCGTCGGATGACAACCACCTGTTCTTCCAGCGCACCCTTCTGCTGAAGCTCGCCTTGCCGGAAGCGTGGGTCGCCGGGCGCTGAGCAAGCCGAACGGCAACGCTGCCGTAACCGATTTTCAAGCAGCTTCATGCAACAGCAACGATCATGCGCGCGCACCTGTCTCCCACACATGAGGAAGCCGCCCCGTCGCTGTTGATGTCGATGGGTCTGGCACCGACGCCGTCGGGCGGCGAGCCCGCATGGCTTGAGCGCGCCATCTATTCCCTCGTCCAGATGTGGCCGCTGATCGTGATCGTGCGGCTGCTGCAATATCTGTCGCTGGGCATAGACCTGCCTGCCTCGCCGTTGGCGCTGACGATGCTGGCGGTCGTTGTGGCCGTGGACCTATCGATCATCCTGTGGCCGCGCTCCGGGCGGTTCCGCACCATGCCGCCGCATTATCAGCTGCGCTGGTTCGTGCCGCTCGTGGCGCTGTCCGCTGGCACCTATGCCCTGCTGTGCAGCGCCATGGTCGGTGGCGCGACCCTGCGCGAGGGCCTGCTGCTGAACGCCGTTGGCCTTCCGGCGCTGGTCGCCGTCGCCATATTCGGCAACCAGCGCATCCTTGCCTTCGTTTACTGCGCGGCCAGCGTCGCGGCGCTTGGTCTATATGGAGTTGGCCATGGCCTGTCGCTGCCGCTGGCCGGGATCGCGACCGCCCTGATCGGCCTGCTTCTCACCACCGTCGTGCAGGCCAAGGCGGATCAGGCCAATCTCCAGCGCGGGGCAAGCAACCAGATGCGTGGCCTTCAGGCCACGCAGTTGCTCAAGGACTTCGAGGAGTCGGGGCAGGGCTGGTTCTGGGAGACCGATCGCAACGGTCATCTTACCTATGTCTCGCAGACGCTGGCGCGGCGGATCGGCGTTTCGCCCGAAGCTCTGGTTGGCAGGGCGGTGACGAGCCTGATGCAGCAGGACGACGCACTGGAGAATGAGGCCGGGCGCAGTATTGGTTTCCACCTTTCCGCCCGCTCCGCCTTCAGCGAGCTTGCCGTGCGCGCCGCCGTGCCGGGCGAGGACATCTGGTGGTCGATTTCCGGCCGCCCTGTCGTCAACGAATATGGACATTTTCTGGGCTTTCGCGGCTCCGGCTCCGACCTTACCGAACGCCGCCGGTCGCAAGCCGAGATCGCGCGCCTTGCCAGCTTCGATTCGCTGACCGGCCTCGCCAATCGCGCCCAGATGCAGATGACGCTCGAGCAGGCGATGTCCGACCAGAAGCGTCATCCGGTCGGCTGCGCGCTCTTCATGCTCGACCTGGACCGGTTCAAGCATGTGAACGATACGATGGGGCATCCCGCCGGCGACGCGCTGCTCCGGCAGGTGTCGATGCGCCTGCGCCGGGTGATCGGCGATGCGGGCAAGGTCGGGCGTCTTGGCGGCGACGAGTTCCAGATCGTGTTCCCGGGCCTCATTGACCGTCCGGTGCTCGGCAATCTGGCTGAGCGGATCATCCAGAGCGTGTCCCAGCCCTATGTGATCGAGGAGACGCAGGTCGTGATCGGCGTGTCGGTCGGCATCGCCATCGCGCCGCAGGATGGTGCCGTGGTCGAGACGCTCACCCGCAACGCCGACCTTGCGCTTTACAAGGCAAAGGACCATGGTCGGGGGGTATATCGCTTCTATTCGCAGGACATGCATGCCGAGGCGGAGGACCGCCGCCAGCTGGAGCAGGATCTGCGCCACGCGATCAATGTGGGCGGTCTCGGCGTCGAGTATCAGCCGGTCGTTTCGTCGATCACCGAGCGGATCAGCGGGTTCGAGGCGCTGGTGCGCTGGACTCATCCCGCGCGCGGCCCGATCTCGCCCGCACTGTTCGTGCCGATCGCCGAGGAGGCGGGCCTTATCGGCCAGATCGGCGAGTGGGTCCTGCGGACGGCCTGTCAGGACGCGCGCGGCTGGCCGTCGTCGGTGCGTGTCGCGGTCAACGTCTCGCCGATCCAGTTCCGCAACCACGCCTTCCCGACCATCGTGATGAGCGCGCTCGCCAACAGCGGGCTCGATGCGGAACGTCTGGAGCTTGAGATTACGGAGGGCGTGTTCCTCCAGGACGGCGGCGATCTTGATTCGACCTTCGCCAAGCTGAAGGGGATCGGCGTCAGGCTCGCGCTTGACGATTTCGGCACCGGCTACAGCTCGCTTGGCTATTTGAAGAGCGCGCCGTTTGACAAGATCAAGATCGACCAGAGCTTCGTGCGGGGCGCCGCGATCAAGGGCAGCCGCAACGGCGCCATCGTCAAGTCGATCGTCAGCCTGGCCGAGGCGCTATCCATGGAGACGACTGCCGAGGGCGCCGAGACGCTCGACGAGCTGGAACTCATCCGCTCGCTGGGCTGCAGCCATGTGCAGGGCTATATCTATGGGCGGCCCGCGCCCAATGAAGACGTGCTGGCGCGTTTCGCGTCCGGCCACGACCGCGCCGAACCCAAGGGCTTCAAGGCAAGCCGCGAGACGCGCCGGACGATGCTCCGCTCAGTGCGCCTGATCCATGGCCAGGACAGCTACGAGGCGCGCATCCGCAATATTTCGGCCGGCGGCGTGATGGTCGAGGGGTTGGCGGACGTGCCGCCCGGCACCCGCTTTCGCGTGGCGTTCACGGCAAGCTATGCCGTGGCAGCGATCTGCCGCTGGTCGTCCCATGGACGATTGGGGCTCGAATTTCTCGAGCCCGTGGTGCTCGATCTCGCGCGGGGCATAGAAGAACGCAACGCCGCCGCCGCCGCCGCCGACGCGGCGCACCACTATCGGCAGCTCAAGGCGGGCTGAGGGGGCGGGCGAAGCCGCGCCCTCAGCCTCTCTGGTCGATCAGCGTGTGGCGACGGGCGCCGCCGCCGCCGCGTTGTCCGGCAGGCCGCCGAGCTGCGTGACCAGCTTCGTGTAGGCGTCGAGATAGGCAAGCACGATAACCTGGCCAATCTCGGTATTCTGATAGCCGCCCGCGCCCGCCGCTGCGAAGCCACCCCACCAGCCGCCGCCCGCACCGCCCCCGAATCCGATGTCGGTCTTGCGGGCATAGCCTTCGGTGAGCGCCTCCTCTTCGGTGGTGCGCGCGTTCACGATCGACAGGGTGACGTTGGCTTCCTTTTTCTTGATGTTGAGACCGCCGACGATTGCGCCGCCAAAGCCGCCCAGCAGGCCGCCCAGCGCGCCGAAGCCGCCGCCGCCGCCCGAGTTGTTGTTGGACGAGACGATGTCCGGCTCGAGATAATAGTCGGCGGTCTTCACCTGACCCTTGCCGAGGTTGGAGCCGCGCTGAAGCTCGCCTGAATCCGCCATGGCGCGCTCCATCGCGCGGCTCTGCATCGCGCGGCCGCGATTGACGATGCCGAAGCAGCCCGACTGCTGGATGAAGATCTTGAGGATCGCCTCCGGGCTGCCGAGATTCAGCTCGCGCCACCACTGATTGTCGGGCTCGACGATCGCGACGGTGCCCAGACGCTTGGTGCAATGGGGGATCTCGCGCTGGGCGCGCTCCTGCGCGCGCCGACCCGATGAGGCGCCCTTGGTGGTGCCATCCTTATAGGTCTTGCCCGACGAACTCATGTTGGTCTGGGCGACCGCTGCGGTGGACGACGCAACCAACGCGGTTGCAGCGAGAACGGAAGCAAGCGTGCGCATAGTGTTTGAGAACCCCTCTCGGTGGACGATATGACGGCTTTATACCTGTTGCGAACCCGGTTTGGTGACGCGGAGCACTAG
>CAZGVX010000068.1:0-11366 GCA_964529225.1 uncultured Sphingobium sp. | reverse complement strand
ACGAGGCGCGCAACGGCCGCATGTTCATCCTCGTCGATGACGAGGACCGGGAGAATGAGGGCGATCTCGTGATTCCGGCCCAGATGGCGACGCCCGCCGCGATAAACTTCATGGCAACGCATGGCCGCGGGCTCATCTGCCTGTCCCTCACCAAGGAGCGGGTCGATCAGCTCGGCCTGCCGCTGATGAGCCGCCACAACGGCACGCGGCACGAAACGGCCTTCACGACCTCGATCGAGGCGCGCGATGGCGTGACCACCGGGATCAGCGCGGCGGATCGCGCGCGGACCATCTCGGTGGCGATCGACGCAGGCAAGGGGCCGGAGCATATTGTCACGCCGGGCCACGTCTTTCCGCTCGTCGCGCGCCCCGGCGGCGTGCTGGTGCGGGCTGGCCATACCGAGGCGTCCGTGGACATTGCGCGGCTGGCGGGGCTCAACCCGTCGGGCGTCATCTGCGAGATCATGCGCGATGATGGCACCATGGCCCGGCTCGACGACCTCGTCCCCTTCGCCCGTCGCCATGATCTCAGGATCGGCACGATCCGCGACCTCATCGCCTGGCGGCTGCGCAACGATCATGATGTGGAGCAGGTGACCGAGGCCCGGCTTGCCAGCCGCCATGGCGGCGACTGGCGCGTCGTCGCCTTTCGCAACCGGGCGGTGGGAGCGGAGACGATCGCGCTCGTCAAGGGCACGATCAGCGCCGACCGTCCGACGCTGGTGCGTATGCATGCCCTTAACCTCTTCCACGATGCGCTGGGCGAAATATCGGACCGGTCCGATCTGCTCGCCGGCGCGATGCGGGCGATCGGCGAGGAAGGCGCAGGCGTTGTTGTGCTCATTGGCAGGCCCGGTGTCACGCCCCTGTCCGACATCATCCGGGCCAGAAGCGCGCAGAGTGGGAGCGACGATACAGACATGAACCAGCTGCGCGACTATGGCCTTGGCGCGCAGGTGCTGGCCCAGCTAGGCGTGCACGACATGGTGCTGCTGACCAATACCCACCACACGCTCATCGCCCTGTCGGGCTATGGCCTCAACATCGTGGGCGAGCGCACGATCGACTCCGTCTAGACCATTTTTCGGGATGACCGCCTGACCGGAGGGACGTGCCTCCGATCAGGGTCATCGCTGCGAAAGATGTTTCAGAGTAGGAATGACTCAGCGCCCAGCGGGCCGGTGACATTCATGAGGGCAATGGCGAAATCCGCAACCCTGTCGCCGTTCATGTCCCCCTCGATCATCAGCACGCCGGAGGCGCTGTGCTGGATCAGCTGACCGGCTTGCCCCGTGAATGCCGCGCCCGCGAGGACGAAAGCCTGGTCGCCCCCCGCGAGCGTGTTCGCGTCGATGGGGGAGAGCTTGATGCGATCGCCGTCCGCCACGGAAAAGTCCGTCAGCAGGTCGAATCGGTCGGTGATGGCCTGGGATTCCCGCTCATGATTGTAGATGAACGTATCGGCGCCCGTGCCGCCGGTGAGCCTGTCGTTCCTGCCGCCGCCCCAGAGGATGTCGTCGCCCGCACCGCCATCGACCGCGTCCGCGCCGCCCTTTGCCCGCAGGACATCGTCGCCGCTGGTGCCGGTCAGCGTTTCCGCTTTGCCGTTGCCCCGGAAAAACTGTCCGGCGTCGGCGAGCGGGCCGTCGAAAAAGCCGCCGACGTTCGCCACCTCGACGATGACGGGATGGTCCGACACGGCGACGGTCACGGACGTGACGTTGTCATGGCTTGCAATCGGCGCATCGCCCGCCAGCGGGTCGTAGATGCGCACGCTGACATGGGTCGCCCCGAAGTCGATGCGCGTGTCGGTGGCGGCCACGACGATGGGCTTGTCGGCTTTCTGGTCCCAGATGTCCGGCTCGGCCCACAGGACGATGTCCTTGACCCCGCCCGCTTTCTCGAGGAGCAGGCTGTGGCCCTCCGCGGGGAGATTGGCGACGCTGTAACGGAAGCTGCTCGACGAGAAAGTGCCGGTATCGGCCTTGAGCAGCGTCGTCAGATTGTGGATCGCCGTCGCGGCGGGTTTGGCCGAAAAGTCGAGATTGAACAGGCCGAGATTCTTGTCGATGCTGCTGCCGGTCGCGTCCGCGTAGCCGTCCAGCAGCTGATAGAGATAGACCTTGGCAATACCGGCGAGCTGGGCATCGAACAGGGTGTTGAGCGTGAGCTTGGCCTGCGTGAGATCGTCGACGCCTTCCCATGCGCCGCCCGGCGCGCTGGTCGTCGCATAGCCCGTCTCGGTCAGAACGATCGCCTTGTCCGTCACAAGGCCCTTGGACAGCGGATTCACCGACAGCGCGTCATAGGGCTGGTTGCCCTGATAGACATATTCGTGAAAATTGGCGTAGGTCGCGTCGTCGTCCAGAATATAGCCGGTCGCGCTATAGCTGTCGGTGCCGGCCAGAATGTCGCTCGCGGCGATGAGGCTCAGCATGTCGGCCATATAGGCGCTGCCCGCAGCCTTGCCGGTCAGCCCCTCATAGGTAAAGTTGCCGAGGTTGATTTCATTGGGGCCTTCCAGCGCGACGACCGTGCCGGGGTGCTTGCGCGCGAACTGCTCGACCGCGTCAAGCGTCTGCGGCAGGTTGCCGGGCGCCTGAACCACCAGGTCGAACGTGATCCCGGCGTTGGCCAGAAGCGTGTAGCCGGGCATGTTGGGCGTGTTGGTCCGCACCGACAGGTCGCGAACCTGATCTATGCCGAGATAGGTGAGCGCCTCTAGCGTGTTGCCATAATTGTAATATTGGCTGTTGGTAAAGGAAAGGCGCGTATTTATGCCTATGGAGTCCAGAAAATCAGATACTTGCATAGAAATACCCCCGTGTTTCCGGGCTCATATATTACTGCGTCGAAATAAAAATAACAACGAATATGGTTAATGAGACGAACATGGATAAATTCTACAATGTTACAATTTAAGGACGGTCAATGCTGAACGATATTTCTTCCGCGCTTACTTTATTATCAACGCGCCGGAGTGGAAAACCGCGTAATTTGATGTCGCCAGGTCCCGATGCGGAGCAATTGCGCACAATCCTGTCTATCGGGATGCGAACGCCCGACCATGGCAAGCTCGCACCATGGCGTTTCATTGTCGTGCCGCCTTCGGCCCGCGACGATTTCGCGGCGCTGCTGAAAAACGCCTATGCCGCGAGCCGGCCGGAGGCTGGCCGTGCGGAGATCGACGCCAATGAGCAGTTCGCGCGTCAGGCGCCAACGCTGGTCGTCGTCCTGTCGGCACCTGTTACCGACAGCAAGATCCCGGTGTGGGAGCAGGCGCTTACGGCCGGGGCGGCGGCGATGAACATCCTCCATGCCGCCCATGCCCTCGGGTTCCAGGGGGGGTGGCTGAGCGGATGGGCCGCCTATGACGAGACTGTGCGCGCCGCATTGGCCGGGCCGGGCGAGCGGATCGCGGGATTTATCTTTATCGGAACCGGCGCGGACCAGCCGGAAGAGCGCCCGCGCCCCGATTATGACACGGTCGTGCGGATGTGGAACGGATAGCGCCGCCTCTTGTGCGCATCGCTGTATTATGGCACCGATGCAGTCATGTTCGACGATCCCCGCCCGGTCTATTTGCGCCTGCGCGATATCGTGGCGGGGCGCATCCTGGACGGCGTCTATGCGGATGGCGACATGCTGCCGTCGGTGCGCGCCTTTGCCATGGAGCAGGGCGCGAACCCGTTGACCGTCGCCAAGGCCTATCAGAGCTTTCAGGATGAAGGACTTGTCACGGTGCGGCGCGGGGTCGGCATGTTCGTGGCCGATGGCGCGCGCGAGCGCCTGCGGGTGCTGGAACGCAAGCGGTTCCTGACCTGCATCTGGCCGGAGGTCGAGACGCATATGCGCCGCATCGGGCTCGACCGCAGCAGTCTGCCCTTTGCCGAAAGCGTCGATCAGGCTTCGATATTGTAGCTTCGCATCAGCTCATACAGGGTCGGGCGGCTGATCCCGAGGAGCCTTGCGGCACCCGAAATATTGCCTGACGTCCGCGCCATCGCGTGCCGGATGGCGTGCCGGTCGGCCTGCTCGCGCGCCGCCTTGAGGTTCACCGGGGCGCCGTCCGCCTCGACGAGGTCGAGATCGCGCGCCGTCAACAGGCGGCCATCGGTCATCAGCAGCGCGCGTTTGATCCGCGTCTCCAGCTCCCGGACGTTGCCCGGCCAGCTCCATCCGTCGATGGCGGCCATCGCATCGGGCGCAAGTCCGGTCACATGGGGGTTGAGCTGCCGTGTATGGTGCTCGAGGAAGTGCCGCGCGAGCAGCGCCGCGTCGCCCGTGCGCTTCGCCAGCGCCGGAACGCGGATGGCAAGCTCGGCCAGCCGGTAGAACAGGTCCTCCCGGAACAGCCCCCTGTCGGTCATGCCCTCGATGTCGCCATGGGTCGCGCACAGCACGCGCAGGTCAACCGGACCGACGCACTCGGCAGCATCCCCGTCGGCCGGTTCCTCAAGCAGGCGGAGCAGCCGGAGCTGAAGCGACAGCGGGATGTCGCTCACATCGTCAAGGAACAGCGTGCCGCCCGCCGCGTCCGCGATTCGCCCGGCGCGGGCGGCGTCGCCGAACAGCTCCGCGCCGAGCAGCGCCTCCGGCGTGGCGCTGCAGTTGACCGCCACAAAGGGACCGGACGCGCGGCTGCTGGTGGCGTGGATCGCGCGCGCGATCATTGTCTTGCCTGTGCCTCCCGGACCCAGCAGCATGACGGACAGGTCGGTCGGCGCCACGCGCTCCACCATCCGCTTCACCGCCATCATCTCGGGCGCGCCGGTCACAAGTCCCCCGAACAGCAGATGGTCGTCGGGTGCGCGTCCCGCGTCGACGGCGTTCTCCGCCTCCAGCCGATGCACATGAAAGGCCCGGCCGACGATCTGCCGGAGGGCTTCGATGTCGATGGGCTTCTGGTAGAAATCCCATGCGCCGAGCGCGATGGCGCGGCGCGCGCTTTCGCGGGCGCCATGGCCGGATGCGACGATGATCTTGGTGTCGGGCGCGATCTTCAGCATCTCGGTGAGCGTTGCAAAGCCTTCGCTCACCCCGTCCGGGTCGGGCGGCAGGCCGAGGTCAAGCGTCACCACCGACGGCAGTTCGGCGCGGAAATAGTCGATGGCTTCCTCGCGGTCGGCGGCCACGATGATGCGATAGTCGTCATAGGACCAGCGCAGCTGGCGCTGGAGGCCGATGTCGTCCTCGACAATGAGCAGCGTCGGGCGGGTATCGGGCATCAGCCTGCCTTTCTTGTCCTCTCCGGGTTTTGCGCTCCCGTATCGCCCGCGATCGGCAAAGAAAGTGTAAAGCGGCTGCCCTCGCCCTCGCGGCTTTCGACGAGGAGTCGCCCTCCCATGCCGGCGACCAGCGCGCGCGCCTCATGCGCGCCCAGCCCGAAGCCGTTCGGCTTGGTCGAATGAAACGGGCGGAACAGGCCGTCGCGCAGGAACTGCGCGCTCATGCCCACGCCGCGGTCGATGATAGCGAGCTGCGCCGCGTCTTCGCCGACGGTCAGGACGAGGCGCACCGGCGGGTTTCCCGCTGCCGTCGCGTCGATCGCATTCTGGACGATATGGCTGATCGCCTGACGCAGCCCACCGCCGTCCCCCCGCACCGCGCAGGCGGTTGGCCCTTCGTAGCATGCGCCAGTCCCGGCGGCGTCGGCGACCGATCGGGCGATGGCGGCCAGATCGGCCGTCGCCCGCGGGTCCGCCTGCTCGATATCGGGCCGCGCGAGCCGCGCCAGCAGGCCGGTGAGGCGGCTGGCGGCCTCCCGTAACGTCAGCACCATGTCTTCGCGGAACGCGGGATTGTCGGCGTGGCGCTCGGCATTGGCGGCGAGCAGGGCGATCTGGCTGACGAGGTTCTTGATGTCGTGGAGGATGAAGGCGAAGCGGCGATTGAACTCCTCGAACCGCTGCGCCTCGGCCAGCGCCTGCTGGTGGGCGCGCTCGCTGAGCGTCATGGCGATCTGCGCCGCCGCGACGCGCAGCATGTCGAGATCCTCCCAGTCGAGATCCCTGCGTCCTGTCGGCCGGGCGATCAGCATGGCGCCCAGCAGCCTGCCCCGGTGGATGAGCGGAACCAGTGCCCAGCACGACGGGTCGGCCACGATCCACGGCGGCAGCAGCGGCGCCAGCGGGTCGTCGCGCCGCGCGATCTCGACGATCCACCCCGTCTCCTCCAGCCGCGCGGCGAGGCTCTCGGGCAGTGCGCAGGTGTCCGCGTCGCCCGGTTCGGGCCAGTGCCATGACGCGGCGGGTGCGAATCGCCCGGTGTCGTCCCGCAGCAGCATCAGCGCGGCCGGCGCGGCAACGGCGCCCGCCACGGCGGCGACCGCGCGGGTCATCGGCGGCGACCCGCGCCGCCCGTCATCGGCCACCGCCTCGGCGAACCGGAGCCATGCCTCCCGATAGTCGTAGCGATGTGCGAACAGATGCTTTGCGATCTCGACCCGCAGCCACGACCGGAACGGCCCGGTGGGCAGCAGGATGATTGCGATGACCGACAGGGCGAACAGCACGCCGAGTTGCATGACGCGCGCGCTGGGATCCTCGATGGCGCGGGCGAGCATCACCATCAGCAGGAGGCCGAACGCATAGGCGGCGCCGATGCCGATCACGGTCAGCCGGTAGGCTGCGCTGCGCGACAATGTGAGTTTCCGGTCGGGATCGTCCCACAGGCCAAGTGCCAGCAGCGGCGCGATCATCACCAGCACCATCCCGCGCATCTGCCCGAGCACGAGCACATGGCCGTCGCTCATCAGGGCGAGGAGATAGTGATTGAACTCATAGGCCCACAACAGGGTAAGGCCCGCCGCCATCCAGCCCATCCGCCGCATCTGGGCACGGCCCATGCGGCCGAACAGGCCCTGCAGCAGGAAGATCGCGCCGAGCGCGGTTGCGGCCCGCAGCAGCCAGACCGCGCGGAACAGGGGCAGGCTGGCGCTGCCCAGGGTCCGCACGCCCCCGAGCACAAGATCGAGCGCAATCTGGCACAGCATCGCGGCGAGCAGTGCGGCCACCGCCACGCCCGCGCCTCGTGGCAGCCCGGCGCCTCCCTCGGTGGTCGGGCCAGCGCGGCCGATCAGCGCCCACAAGGCCCAGAGCCAGGCGCCGTTGCGCATGGTTTCCGCGACGCCGCCCGCCGCGTTCACGGGCAGGTTGACGCTTGCGCCGACCAGCATGTTGAGCGCCCACAGCGCGGTGACGGCTATGGCGGTGACGAGGGGCACGCGGGCGCCCCGCTCGCCGCCGCGCGCGCCGAGAATCGCGAGCGCGGTGAACAGCGCAGCGGCCAGCGCATAGCTCCAGTCGCTCGTGATGATCCAGAGAGCGGGCATGGCCGGGACGTTACCCCAGCCAGGGTTACGACCGTCCTACCGGGCGCCCTCGGGCCAGATGATGACGCGGACGGTCTGGAGCAGGATCAAAAGGTCGAGGAAGATCGAGTAGTTCTTGGCGTAATAGAGGTCATATTCGAGCTTGTGCCGCGAATCCTCGATGCTGGCGCCATAGGGATAGTTGATCTGCGCCCAGCCGGTGATGCCCGGCTTCACCATATGGCGCTCCGCGTAAAAGCGAAGCTCCTGCACCAGATCGTCGACGAACTGCCGCCGTTCAGGCCGGGGGCCGACGAAGCTCATGTCGCCCTTCAGCACCACCCACGCCTGCGGCAGCTCGTCGATCCTGAGCTTTCGGAGCCAGCGGCCGGTGCGTGTGATGCGCGGATCGTCCTTTTCGGCCCATACCGCGCCGGATACAGCCTCCGCATCGGTGCGCATCGTCCGCAGCTTGATGATGGTGAACTCTTCGCCGAACAGGCCGACGCGGCGCTGCCGGTAAAAGGCCGGACCCTTGCTGTCGAGCTTCACCGCGAGCGCGCCGAGCACAATCAGCGGCAGCGTCACGATCAGCACGGCGGCGGAGGCGACGACGTCGAACATGCGCTTGGCGATGGTGGAAAGACGCTGGCCGGCGGAAAAGCCGTCCGAAAAGATGAGCCAGCTCGGATTGACGGTGTCAAGATCGACCCGCCCCGTCTCCCGTTCCAGAAAGGTCGACAGGTCGTTGACGTGAACGCCGGTGGTCTTGATGCGCAGGAGATCGGCCATGGGAATGGCGTTGCGCCGCTCCTCCAGTGCCAGGATCACCTCGCTGGCGGCCATGCGCACCACGAAATCGGCGAGGTTGAAAATGGCCGAGCGCCGGATCGCCTCCGGGATCGCCGCCTCGCTGTCCGTCATCGCGATATAGCTGACGACCAGGAAGCCGCTGCCGCGCCGCTGCTCAAGCTCCCGCACGCGCTCGGCGCGCTTGCCCGCGCCCAGCACGACGAGGCGGCGCTTGAAGGCTTCGCCGCCGAACATGGACCCCAGGATGATGCGGATGCCCATGAGGCCGGCAAGGGACAGGATCATCGCGTATAGCGAATTGGAGCGCCACAAGGTGAGATCGGGCGTGACGAAATGCATCACCGAGAGGAAAATGACACCGAGCGAAATCGCGACGAGCAGGCGCGCGGTGGCGAAGCGCATCGACTGGAGCGCCTGCGCGCCATAGACGCCGACCGCGATCATCGAGAGTTGCAGGGCCGCAACGAAGCTCAGCAGCGGACCCAGGCGGGTGCCTGGCGGCTCCACCGCCATGCCGATCTGGTGCGCGCGCAGCACCCATCCGATATCCGCCGCCTTCAGCAGCAGCATGAAGTCGATCAGGCCCAGAAACAGGACGGGATAGGGGATATAGTGCTTGAACAGCCGAATCATGCGCGCCGCATCATGTCCCTTTCGCCCCGGTCGGGTCAGGGGGCTTCAGCGACTTTGCTTATCCCCCGCAAAAGCGAAGATATGCTGAACGGCGCGTTTGCGCAAAATCCGCTCCGTGCGCGCAGGGCACACGGAGCCAGGAGGGGGTCAATCGCGGACGGGGGCGACTTTGTCCGCAGCATCGCTGACCGAATCGCCTACCGAGCGGGCCGTATCCTGAACGCTCTGCGCCGCGCCGGTGATCGCATCGCTTTCTGCCTGATCGCGCGCATCCGCCATGAACAGGAAATAGCCGATCGCCGCGACCAGCGCGATCAGCACGATGATCGCCGCGACCATGCCGCCGCCGCCGCGCCGCTCTATGATGGTGGTTCGCTGCGCGCCGTCGTCGCTTACGTAACGTTCTGCCATGATGCTGATCCTCCTGCCGTCCCCCCCGCGCGATCAGGGTAACGACAGTCAGGACCGCAGGTTCCCGATTGTCGCTGCGGTCATTCCTGCTCGGCGAGGCGCTCGGCGGCGGCGCTGATCGACTGGTCGATCGAGCGGGCCGATTCGCTCACCGTGCGCGCGGCGCCGTTGATGGCGTCGGCATTCTGCTGGTCGCGCACGTCGGCGGCGAACAGGAAGTAGCCGATCGCCGCGACCAGCGCGATCAGGGCCACCAGCACCGCAATCATGCCGCCGCTGCTTTCCCGCTCGATGATGACGGTGCGCTGCGCGGCTTCCTCGGCTGCAAAACGGTCTTTCATGATCTGCTCCGTTAAACTCATGTCCGCCGTGAAACGACATGCGGCGTCAACTGGTTCCCTGACCGGAACGTTTCCGCCGTCAGCGGCCTGAGAAGAACTGGAAGGGCGAGAGGCCGCGCTCGCGCTCGTCGAGCCGCATGGTGCGGCCGACGGGCGGGGCGGCGCGCTGGGGGCAGTCGGGCCGTGTGCAGGCGGGGCAGCCAAGGCCTATGGGCGTGGCGCTCCCCGCGCCGAGATCGAGGCCGCGCGCGGCGGCGAGCGGGGCGGCAAGGTCGGCGCGCAGGCCGAGGACGATGCCGAACAGCGCACCGACCGGCCGCGCGCCCAGCCCGGGTCGCTCCACGGTTCGCCCCAGCGTGAACCAGCGTTCGCCGCCCTCCAGCTCGACAAGGTGGGTGCGCAGCTGGCCCCGCTCCTCGAAAATCTTGAGCACCGGCCATATCGGGCACAGCCGCTCGGCTTCGACGAGCGCGCCGCCGCTCGCCCCGGCGTAGCGTTTCGAGATCTGGCCGGCGCGGTCCAGCCGCAGCATGAAGAAGGGCAGGCCCCGCGCGCCGACCCGCTGGAGCGTGGTCAGGCGGTGCGCAACCTGTTCGAACCCGGCGCCGAAACGGCGTTGCAGCAGCAGCGTGTCATAGCCGCTCTGTTCGCAGGTGCGCAGAAAACGGGCGTAGGGCATCATCAGGGCGGCGGCGAAATAACCGGTGAGGTGCCGCCGATAGAGGCCTTCGGCATGGCGGTCGCCCAAGCGCGCGCCGCTCACCAGCGCGCCGATTTCGGCGGCGGCCTCGATCTGGCCGAGGATCGCGGCGACCTGAAACAGGCGGGAAGCGTTGTCGAGCATCTCGGAAAGCTGGATCTGCCGGGCGTGCAGATCGAGGCGCATCAGGCGATCGGGCAGCGCGTCGACGGGCAGCAGCCGGATCGACAGTTCGTGCCGCGCGCGCAGGCGCTCCGCGACGGCGCCATAGAGGTCAGCGGACCCGAGCCGCAGCTCGTCCGCCAGCGCCTCCGCCATGGCATCAAGGTCGGCGAAGTGGTTGCGCCAACGCTCGATCTCCTGCCGCACCGCCTGCACCGGCGCGGCCTCGCCCGCCGGCGCGCCGCCGCCGCCGCCCTCGCGCAGGCGATCGTAGGCGCGCGCGAAGGCCTCCGCGCCGCCGGGTGCCGCGGCGAGCCAGTCCTCCATTTCCGTCCGGTCGATCTCCATGTCCGCGAACAGCGCGTCGGACAGGCGGCGCCTCAGGCCGTCAATGCCCCCGGCGGGTTCCTCGGCGCCGAGCCGTCGCGGGTCGATGTCGAAGCGTTCCGCAAGGCGGAGCAGCAGCGCGGCGGTCAGCGGGCGCTGGTTGCGCTCGATAAGGTTCAGATAGCTCGGGGAAATGTCGAGCGCCGTGGCGAGCGCCGCCTGAGTCAGCCCCTGCTGGCGGCGCAGGCGACGGATGGCATGGCCGGCGAGGAGGCGTGCATCTGTCATATTCTTTACAGAATTACATTAACCAAGCGGGGATTCCAAACGCTTTCACACGAAATCTTCACAAATCTGGTGGCAGCTTCCACCGCATTGCAGCATGACCAATGTCACCGCGCGGCGGCGACTCGCTGCGCTCCGTCACATCGAGGACAAACGGCCATGACCTATCAGGATAAAATCAGCGAGGCGAACGGCCTCATCGGCACCCAGGGCCATTGGGACGGCATCGCCGCCGAGTCGGTTGCCCGCATGCGTCTGCAGAACCGCTTCAACACGGGGCTCGACATCGCGCGCTATACCGCGAAGATCATGCGCGAGGACATGGCCGCCTATGACGCCGATCCCGCCAACTACACCCAGTCGCTCGGCTGCTGGCACGGCT
>CAZGVX010000067.1:0-11835 GCA_964529225.1 uncultured Sphingobium sp. | reverse complement strand
GGCTGCGTGCTCGTGGGCGATGTCGAGGTGGGGCCGGAAGCGAGCATCTGGTATAATTGCGTGGTCCGCGCGGATGTGAACCACATCCGCATCGGGCCGCGCACCAACATCCAGGACGGCACCGTGGTCCATTGCGACAGCCCGGAGGATGGACGGCCGGAAGGTTTTCCCACCCTCATCGGGGAGGCCGTGCTGATCGGGCATATGGCGATGGTGCACGGCTGCACGCTGCACGATCGCGCCTTTGTCGGGCTTGGCAGCATCGTCATGGACGGCGCCACGATCGAGAGCGACGGGATGCTCGCCGCCGGCGCCATGCTGACGCCGGGCAAGACCATCCCGGCACGCCAGCTCTGGTCAGGCCGCCCGGCCCGATATCTGCGTGATCTTAGCGACGATGCCATCGCGGACATGCAGGCCGGCGTGACCCGCTACGTCCATAATGCCGCCGCTCACAAAGCCGCGATCAGGGCTGCGCGAGCGCAATCCTGAACCTGTCCAGCTGATCATTCTGCCGATCAACCAGGGCGACGACAGTTGCCCTCTGCCCGAGGATCGGCGCGGCATCCTGCCCGGCCACCATCGCGGCGGCATAGAGGCTGTCGAGCCCGGCAAGCGCCGCGACGCTGCCATAGCGCGCCGCATCGAGCCGGCTGATCGCCCGCTCGGCCACCACCCAGGCCTCGCTGCCGGGCGCCGCGCGTGCGGCCGCCTCAACGCTCTCCCGGCAGCCGGTCAGCGCCCCGTCGAAGGCCGCGCCCGCACTGCCCGCATCCTCGGCCAGTCGCGCGATCCGGTCCAGCGTTTCCGGGTCGAGCCGAGCAGGCGCGGGCGCGGCGGCAGAGGCGCTGGCGATCTCCGCCGCACGGTCGCGCAGTTCCACAGGACGCTTGTCCAGCGAGGGAAAGGCGCGCGGCTGCCCTGCCGCCATGCTGGCGGAGCCGAGCCCCGCAAGGGCCAGAAAGGCGGCGATGATTCGGCGCATCAAGGGGCGCTTTAGCCAGTGCCGGCGGGCAGGACAATCGCGCCCGAAACCGTTGACAGCCAGACCCATATCCACTAACGCGCCACTTTCCGCGCGGCGCCGCCATACCGGCAGCGTCGTGCCATGCATTGATCGGAAGAGTAGAGAGCCATGTTCGCAGTCGTGCGCACGGGCGGCAAGCAGTATCGCGTCGCCGCCGGAGACAAGATCGTCGTCGAGAAGCTGGCGGGCGAAGCCGGCGAGACCATCGTGCTCGACGATGTGCTGCTGGCGGGTGAAGGCGCGGAGATCCGCGACACCGCCGGGCTCACCGTCAATGCCGAGATCATCGCCCAGGCAAAGGGCGAGAAGGTCATCGTTTTCAAGAAGCGCCGCCGGCACAATTACCGTCGCCGCAACGGCCACCGCCAGCAGCACACGATCCTCAAGATCGTGTCCATCGGCGCCTGAACGGGAGTATAGGCAATGGCACATAAGAAAGCTGGCGGTTCGTCGCGCAACGGTCGCGATTCGGAATCCAAGCGCCTTGGCGTCAAGAAGTTCGGTGGCGAGAATGTCATCGGCGGCAACATCCTGATCCGCCAGCGCGGCACGCGCGTCTATCCGGGCGCCAATGTCGGTATTGGCAAGGATCACACGCTGTTCGCGCTCAGCGAAGGCCGCGTGCGTTTCCACCAGGGCAAGCTCGGCCGCAAATATGTGTCGGTCGACCTGCTCGCGGAGGCGGCGGAATAATCCGTCCACCGCAAGAGACAGAAGCAGACAGGGGGGCGGGCCGATTGGTCCGCCCTTTTGCGTTACGGGCCGGTCAGCGCGGGCCAGAGCACCATCAGCAGTCCCATGAGGCTGACCCCGAACAGGAGGCTGCGCAGCACCGGGATACCTAGTGCATAGACCGGCAAATAGACCAGCCGCGCGGCCAGCCAGGCGATCGCACCCCAGGCCGTCATCGGGCCTGTCAGCCCGGCCAGCGAGACGATGAGGATCGCGGCGGCCATGACCGGAAACGTCTCGAAATAATTGGCCTGTGCCCGCTCGAGGCGGCCAACCACAGGGCTGGGGGGCGACCGGGGCTCGTCGCGGGCACCCATGTTCCACGTCACGCCATATTGGCGGGTCCGGCCGTGCGCCGCCGCCATGATGTGCACAATGGCGAGGATACAGCCCCAGGCCAGCACGGTGAGTTCGGTCGTCATCGCATCCTCCTTTTGCTCGGACATATGGCAGCATAGCAAAAAAATGGCCGTCATACCGAAGCATGACGGCCAAGTCGTCCGTTCGCAGGAGGAACATCGTGGGACAGGGGCGAACCGCCGGGACCCGGCGGCCCGCCCGTGCGTCAATCAGTTGTAGGCGCGCTCGCCATGGCTGGTGAGGTCGAGACCCTGCTGCTCGTCCTCGACGCTGACCCGCAGGCCAATGGTCTTGTCGACAACGAAGAACAGGATCGCCGAACCCACGCCCGACCAGACCAGCGTGAACAGCACCGCCTTGATCTGCGTCATGAGCTGGGTGCCGATGCTGTAGGTCGACGGGTCGAAGGCGGCAGGGAACACGGTGTAGTCGAACACACCCTGGCCACCCAGCGACGGCGCCGCGACGATGGCCGTGGCGATCGCGCCCACGATGCCGCCGATGCAGTGAACGCCGAACACGTCAAGGCTGTCGTCATAGCCGAACATCGGCTTCACCTTCGCCACGAAGAGGTAGCAGATCGGCGAGACGATGAAGCCAAGCGCGATCGAGGTCATCGGCGCGGCGAAACCGGACGCCGGAGTGATCGCGACCAGACCCGCAACCGCGCCCGATGCCGCACCCAGCATGGAGGGCTTGCCGTGCACGAACTGCTCGATCAGGGCCCAGCTGACAGCCGCAGCGCAGGTTGCCACCATGGTGTTGATGAAGGCAACCGCGGTGACGCCGTTGGTTTCGAGGTTGGAACCGGCATTGAAGCCGAACCAGCCCACCCACAGAAGGCTGGCGCCGATCATGGTCATGGTGAGGCTGTGCGGCGGCATCGGCTCCTTGGGATAGCCGGTGCGCTTGCCGATCATGAGAGCGCCGACAAGACCGGCGATACCCGCGTTGATATGGACCACGGTGCCGCCCGCGAAATCGAGCGCGCCCCAGCCCCAGAGGAGACCATAATCGGTCGGCGCATCCGCGAGGAAGTCCGGGCCAGCCCAGTACCAGACCATGTGGGCCATCGGATAATAGACGATGATCGACCACAGGCAGACGAACGCCATCATCGCGCTGAACTTGATGCGTTCGGCAAACGCGCCGACGATCAGCGCGGGGGTAATCATCGCGAACGTCATCTGGAAGACGACGAACGACAGCTCGGGGATGTAGACGTTGTTGCTGAAGGTCGCCGCCAGCGTCGTGCCATCGACGCCCATCAGCATCGCCTTCGACAGGCCGCCGACGAAGTGATTGTCGCCGCCGGAGGTGAAAGCGAGCGAATAGCCGACGCAGCACCACAGGATGCCGGTAACCGCCACCACCATGAAGACCTGCATCAGCACGCTCAGCATGTTCTTCGACCGGACAAGGCCGCCATAGAACAGCGCGAGGCCGGGGATCGACATCATCAGCACCAGGACGGAACTCGTCAGCATCCAGGATGTGTCACCCTTGTTGACCATGGTCGCCATGGCGGCGGCATCCGGCGCCTTGACGAGATCGGCCGCGAGGGCCGGCTGGCTGGCGGCAGCAAGGGCGGTGAGCACCCCCGCCGCGACCCGTATGTTTCGTGAAAAGCTCATGCTTTGCCCCTTTCTCAAAGCGCCGTGTCGCCGGTTTCGCCGGTGCGGATGCGAAGCGCCTCGGCCACGTCCAGCACGAAGATCTTGCCGTCGCCGATTGCGCCGCTGTTGGCGGCCTGCTGAATGCTTTCGACCACACGCGGCGCGAGACCGTCGTCGCAAACGACCTCCACCTTGATCTTTGGCACCATGTTGGTGCTGTATTCCGCGCCGCGATAGATTTCGGTCTGGCCCTTTTGCCGGCCGAAGCCCTTGACCTCGCTGACCGTCATGCCGGCGATACCGATGGCGGTGAGAGACTCCCGCACATCGTCCAGCTTGAACGGTTTGATGATTGCCATGACAAGTTTCATGTCGCCCCCTTTTCGTGGTGTGCGACAGAATAGCTTTGCAAGCCCCGTGCCAAATCCTAATTTTGCGTAAACGCGCTGGAAATCGTCCGCTGGGCGATCACATGCCGCGCGGCAGCGCACAAATTATTGGCAGCGACGATGGCTTGCTGCCTTTTTGGGCGGCAGTTTCTGCGGCGAGCAGAGTCGCCCGCGCGACGAACCGCGCGAACGCCGCTCAGGCCGCGGTGCCGCCCACGGTCAGCCGGTCAAGCAGCACGGTCGGCTGACCGACCCCCGCCGGCACGCTCTGTCCACCCTTGCCGCACACGCCGATGCCTTCGTCGAGCGCCATGTCATTACCGATGCCGGTGACGCGGGTGAGCGCGGTAGGTCCGTCGCCGATCAGAGTCGCCCCCTTGATGGGATCGCCCATCCGCCCGTTCTCCACGCGATAGGCCTCGGTGCAGGAAAATACGAACTTGCCGGAGACGATGTCGACCTGCCCCCCGCCGAAGCTCTTGGCATAGATGCCGTTCCGGACGCGGGAGAGCAGCTCGGCAGGGTCGTCGCTGCCGCCCCGCATGAAGGTGTTGGTCATGCGCGGCATCGGCGCGTGGGCGTAGCTCTCCCGGCGGCCGTTGCCGGTCGCCTCGACGCCCATCAGCCGCGCGTTGAGCCGGTCCTGCATATAGGCTTTCAGAATGCCGTCCTCGATCAGCACATTCTCTCGGGTGGGCGTGCCCTCGTCGTCGATGCTGAGCGATCCGCGCCGGTCGGCGATCGAGCCATCGTCGACGACGGTGACGCCGGGGGCCGCGACCTGGCTGCCGATGCGGCCGGAAAAGGCCGACGTGCCCTTGCGGTTGAAATCGCCCTCAAGTCCGTGGCCGACCGCCTCATGCAGCAGCACCCCGCACCAGCCCGGTCCGAGCAGCACCTGCATCTCGCCAGCAGGCGCGGCGACCGACCGGAGGTTGACCTCTGCCTGCGCGACAGCCTCGTCGATAGCGCGGCGCCATGCCGCCTCCACGAACAGACCATCATAGAGATAGCGCCCGCCCATGCCGAAACTGCCCGTCTCGCGGCGGCCGTTTTCCTCCATGATCACCGAGACATTGAGGCGCACCAGCGGTCGCACATCCGTGGCGGTGAAACCGTCGGCCCGGACAATCTCCACGACCGACCAGCTCCCCGACAGGCTGGCGGAAACCTGCACAATGCGCGGGTCTTTCGCGCGCGCCGCTGCATCTATGCGCCCCATGAGATCGACCTTGGTGGCGAAGGGGACAAGCTCGAGCGGATTGGCGTGCGTATAGAGGTGGCGGTTGGTCCGCTGCGGCGCCGGCGCAGGCGGCTGGCTGGCCGGGTCCAGGAGGCTGAGCGTTTCCGCCGCCCGCGCAATCGCGCCCTCGCTGATGTCATTGGCATGGGCAAAGCCCGTCATCTCGCGGGATACGCCGCGCAGGCCAAAGCCGGCGTCGGTCGAATAATCCGCCGTCTTGAGCCGTCCGTCGTCGAAGCCGAACGCCTCGGTTGCGCGATATTGCAGATAAAGCTCGCCATCGTCGCAGGCCCGGAGCGCGGACGCTGTCAGGCGTCGGGCAGTGTCTGGATCGAGCGCGCCCTCCCGGTAGAGGAAGCGGCGGACATCGTGAATTTCAGGGTGAATTTCAGGCGGCTGGGTCATGCCGCCGATATAGGGCCGCTAAAGGCTGGCGCCAGAGGCAATATCGGGCAGCGCCGCAGGCGGCACACCATCCGCAGGCCCGCCGATCAGCACGAACCGCCGATCGCAATAGCCGCAATCGACATAACCGTGCTCGTCGATCTCGAGAAACACGCGCGGATGCCCCAACGCCGCCGGGATGCCGTCGCCCGATCCGTCGCAGGCGACACGGCGGCTGTTGACGCGAATGATTTCAGGCGGCGCGGGCACGATCATGACCCATGCGACTATCATCGCCTCCGTTGCCCCGCAAGAGGGCGAAAGGCCCGCAGTGGCAGGCCTTGCTGCGTTGCGAGGGAACATTCCGCCCTGGTAATCGTCCCACCCAGGGTGACGCAGGAACGGCCTTTGCCGCGAAGACCTTCCGGGGGACGCATGACGATCGACAACAAAAATGGCGGTCCGCTGGCCGCCACGATGGTGCACCGCCCGATGCCCCATGCCGGCCTGCTGAGCGGTGCGAGCCTGTTTCTCGACTTCGACGGGACGCTGGTGGAGATCGCCCACCGCCCCGACGCGGTGGAGGTCAGCGCAGAGCTGCGGCGCCTGCTCGGCGATCTCTCCGCCCTGTTGCATGGACGCATGGCGCTGGTGAGCGGACGCGGCGCCGAGGATATTGCCGCGCGCGTCGGCCTTGCGGGGCTCGCGATCGCCGGCAGCCACGGCCTTGAGCGGCGCCTTTCCGACGGACGGACCGAAACGCGCCGGCGCGCGCCCGCGATCGACCGGGCAGCGGCCGCGATGGACAGCCTCGCGCGCGACTGGCCCGGCGTCCTCGTCGAGCGCAAGCCGCTCGGCTGCGCGCTGCATTATCGCGGCGCACCGGATGCGGCGGACGCCTGCCACGCGCTAGCCCTCGGTCTTGGCAAGCGCCACGCCCTTGCCGTCCAGCCCGGCAAGATGGTGGTCGAGCTGCGCCAGCCCGGCGCGGACAAGGGCGGCGCGGTCACCGCCTTCATGGCCGAAGCGCCCTTTGCGGGCACGCGGCCCGTCTTCATCGGCGACGATGTCACGGACGAGGCGGGCTTTGCGGCGGCGGCCGCCCTTGGCGGCGTTGGCATCCTTGTGGGGGCAGAGCGCGAGAGCCTCGCGGCCTATCGCCTGCCGGACGTCGCGGCGACGCATGCCTGGCTCGCCGCTCAGCTGGACAGCGCCGGATGAGCGGGCTCGATCTCTGGCCGGTCGGCAACTGTCAGGTGAGCGCGCTCGTCGACGCGCGCGGCGACATGGTCTGGGGATGCGTGCCGCGCGTGGACGGCGATCCGCTCTTTTCGGCGCTGCTCGGCGGTGAGTCCGCCGCTGATGGCCTGTGGGCCATCGACCTCGAAGACTGCGTCGACGTCAGCCAGTCCTACCTGCGCAACACGCCCATACTCGTGACGCGCAAGACCGACTCGCTGGGCAACGCCATAGAGATCACCGATTTCTGCCCCTATTTCCGGCGCCTCGGCAGAGCCTACCGCCCCGTCGCCTTCGCCCGCATCGTCCGCCCGGCAGCGGGCAGCCCGCGCATCCGGGTACGCCTCCGCCCGACCTGCGGCTGGGGCAATCAGTGCCGCCAGAGCATCGGCGGCACCAACCACATCCGCTATCAGCTCGAACCGATGAACCTGCGCCTGTCCACCACGGCGCCGGTCGGGCTGGTGCACGAGGCGCGCCCGTTCCGGCTTGAGGGGACGCTGCATTTCTTCCTGGGGCCTGACGAGAGCTTTGCCGGCCCGATCGGCGCGACAATCGACGCGATGCTGGCCGACACCGCGGCCGAATGGCGCGAATGGGTGCGCGGCCTTGCCATTCCATATGAGTGGCAGGAGGTGGTGATCCGCTCGGCCATCGCGCTCAAGCTCTGCCAGCATGAGGAAACAGGCGCGATCGTGGCGGCGTTGACGACCTCAATTCCCGAGCATGACGGGTCGCAGCGCAACTGGGACTATCGCTACTGCTGGATCCGGGACGCTTATTACACCGTGCAGGCCCTGAACCGGCTGGGCGCGCTCGATGTGCTGGAGGCCTATCTCGGCTATCTGCGCAACATCGTCGATAGCGCGCGCGGCGGGCATATCCAGCCGCTCTACGGTGTGCTGGGCGAGGCGGTGCTGGAGGAGCGGTTTGCCGGTGGCCTGCCGGGCTATCGCGACATGGGGCCGGTGCGCGTCGGCAACGACGCATACCGGCAGGTGCAGCACGACGCCTATGGCCAGATCGTCCTGTGCAACACCCAGGCGTTTCTCGACCAGCGGCTCTACCGCCCGTCGGGCATAGAAGATTTCGAGGCGCTGGAGCGGGTCGGCGAGCGCGCATGGCGCCTCCACGATCAACCCGACGCGGGCCTGTGGGAGTTCCGGACGCGCCAGTCCGTGCACACCTATTCGGCGGCGATGTGCTGGGCGGCGTGCGACCGCCTCGCCAATGTCGCCGAGGCGCTGGGGCTGGCGGAGCGGCAGACATTCTGGCGCGACCGGGCGCGGCATATCCGCGAGGTCATCGAGGCGAAGGCCTGGCGCGAGGACACCGCCCGCATGTCCGCGACATTCGAGGACGATCTGCTCGATGCAAGCGTGCTGCAACTGCTTGATCTGCGCTTCATCGCGCCCGACGACCCGCGCTTTCTGTCGACGCTGACCGCCATAGAGACGGGCCTCAGGCGCGGATCGCACATGCTGCGCTATGCGGACGAGGACGACTTCGGCCTGCCCAGAACGGCCTTTACCGTGTGCACCTTCTGGCTGATCGAGGCCCTGTCGTTGACCGGGAGAAAGGCGGAAGCGCGCGTGCTGTTCGAGGAAATGCTCGCCCACCGCACAGCCTCGGGCCTGCTCTCGGAGGATATCGACCCCGTCACCGGCGAGCTGTGGGGCAACTTCCCGCAAACCTATTCGCTGGTGGGGATGATCAACTGCGCATCCGTTCTCAGCAAGCCCTGGACCAGCGTGCGATGAGCCGCCTCATGGTCATCTCGAACCGGGTGAGCGCCGGTGGCGGCGCGCAGGGCGGGCTTGCCGTCGCCCTTACCGCCGCGCTCCGGGAGATGGGGGGCATCTGGTTCGGCTGGTCGGGCGAGGTGACGGACACATTCACCGGCCATATCCAGTTGCAGAAGGTCGATGGCGTGACGACCGCCACCGTCGATCTGGAGGAACAGGATGTCGAGGAATATTATAATGGCTACGCCAATCGGACGCTGTGGCCGCTATTCCACTACCGGATAGACCTCGCCGAATATGAGCGCAGCTTTGCGGGCGGCTATCAGCGGGCAAACGAGCGGTTCGCCGACACCGTGCTGCCACTGATCGAGCCCGAGGATATCGTCTGGGTGCAGGACTATCACATGTTCCCGCTGGGCGGGGAACTGAGGAAGCGCGGGATCGCGAACCGGATCGGCTTCTTCCTGCATATCCCCTGGCCGCCGCGCCGTCTGTTCTCGATCCTGCCCGAAGCCGCCGAGCTCGTTGCTACCCTGCTCGACTATGACGTCATCGGTTTCCACACCCGCGAATGGCTCGAGAGCTTTGTCGATTTCGTGGTCGCCGAGCTGGATGGCAGATATGAAGGCGGAACGCTGATCGTCGGCGATCGCCATGTGCGCCTGATCGCCTGCCCCATCGGCATCGACGCGCGCGAGTTCACCGCCATGTTGGAAACGCCGCGCACCCGCCTCACCTATCGCCAGATGCGCGACAGCGCGGTCGGGCGGGAGATGATCGTCGGCGTCGACCGGCTGGACTATTCGAAGGGTCTCGAGGAACGTTTCCTGGGGTTCGAGCGGTTCCTTGCCGACCACCCGGAGGAGCGCAAGGAACTCTTCCTCCTCCAGATCGCCCCGCCCTCGCGCGGGGCCGTCGGAAGCTACCAGCGCATCCGCGAGAAGCTGGAGGGCCTTGCCGGCAAGATCAACGGCGCGCATGCCGATCTCGACTGGGTGCCGATCCGCTACGTCAATCAGGGCTTTCCGCGCGACGTGCTCGCGGGCGTATATCGTGCAGCGCGAATCGGCCTTGTCACGCCGTTGCGGGACGGCATGAACCTTGTCGCCAAGGAATATGTCGCGGCGCAGGACCCGGCCAATCCCGGCGTTCTCATCCTCTCGCGCTTCGCAGGCGCGGCCGAGCAGCTGCGCGAGGCGCTGCTCGTCAACCCCTTCAGCGTCGAGGAGATCGCCGACGCGATCAGCACCGCGCTCAAAATGCCGCTCGCCGAGCGCAAGGCGCGGTGGCGGGCGATGATGGACTGCGTGCTCGAGCAGGATGTCATCTGGTGGCGCAGGAAATTCACGGATGCCCTGATGGCGCAGGACGCATCGGCCGCGTGACGGCGAGATCGCCGCGATGGCGCGGGAGCGCATCGGGCATCTCCCGCCGGATATAGTCCAGCATCGCTTCGCGCACGGCGCAGCGCAGATCGAAGGCGGCCGAGGCGTCCCTCGCCGTCATCAGCGCGCGCACCTCGATGGCATCGGCGTGGGTTTCAACCACCTGCATGTTGAAAAAGCGCCGGTCCCAAAGCGGCTGCCCGGCCATGACGTGCTCGAGTTGCGCGCGCAGGCGCCCAATGTCCGCTGCGGGATCGAGAAACCACACCACAGCGCCAAGAAGCTCGCTCGTCTCGCGCGTCCAGTTCTGGAAGCTGTCCTCCAGAAATTTCGACACCGGCACGATGAGCCGCCGGTCATCCCAGAGACGCACGACCACATAGGTCAGCCGGATGTCCTCGATCCGGCCCCATTCACCCTCGATGATGACGACATCGTCGAGGCGGATCGGTTCGGTGAAAGCCATCTGCAGGCCCGCGATCAGGTTCTTGAGCGCCGGCTGCGCTGCCGCGCCGATGGCCAGTGCCGCGAGCCCGGCGGACGCGATCAGCGTGACGCCGATGCTGCGCACCGCAGGGATGCTCATCATCATCAGACAGGCAGCGGTCAGCACGATGATGAAAACGGCGATGCGATGCAGAATGCCGAGCCGGGTACGCCGACGGCGCGCGCGCAGATTGTCGGCAACGCTGATGTCGGCCCTCGCACAGGCGGCGTCGACGGCAATGCCGACCGCCACAACGGCCATCCAGCCGAACAGCGCGGGGAGCAGCAAGCCGGCGATGCGCGTCCACAATCCCGCCGCGTGCGGGCCGAGGGAGAGGATGGGCAGGATCGTCGAAAGCGCGAAGGCGATGAGCGCCCAGCGCGCAGGACCGCGCAACCGCCGCTCCACCATCGCGAGCGTGCCGCTCTCGCTCTTCGCCGCCCATGGCCGCAACGCCATGAACAACAGCCAGTGCACGACAAGCGCGGCGGCCATGGCCGCGCCGACAGCGATGGCGTCGGACAGCCAGCCCGCGACATGGTCGAGATGTGGAAGGGCCATGCGTCTCTTGCTCCCGGATTCGACCAACCATGGCCGGTCCGGATGCCAACGAGTTCCGCGCTGGACCGTTCCTCGCGCCCGATGCCTCAGGCCACGGTGAGCTTCGCCACCTCGGTCGTCATGCCGGCGTCTGCGTAGAAGGTATAGTCATTGCCGCTCTGGTCATAGAAGCTGCCGCCGGCGACCGCGACATTGTCGTCGCCATCGAACGCAACCGTCAGGTGCGAGCTGGTGCCTGCGCCAACCAGCGCCTGAATGAAGGACGCATCCACCGTCAGACTGGCACTGGTTCCGCTCGCGGTGAAATCCAGATTTTCGACATGCGAAAGGATACCGCTGAGCTGGCTTTCGGCCACCGAGCCGCTGCCGCCTGCAAGGCTTACCGTGTCGTTGCCAGCGCCGCCATCCACCGACCAGCCGTTGCCGAGCGCAAGAGTGAAACTGTCGGCAAAGCTGGAGCCAAGGACCGTCTCGATGCCGCTCAGGCCGTCGCCTGACGCATCGCCGCCCGTGCCGGTGCCTGTTGCGGCCAGCGTCAGCGACACCGCGCCGCCCGCCGACGAATAATCCGCCGTGTCGGTGCCCGCGCCGCCCGCGATCGCATCCGCGCCTGCGCCGCCGACGATCACATCGTCGCCCGAACCGCCGTCCAGCGTATCGGCGCCGC
>CAZGVX010000066.1:10538-11939 GCA_964529225.1 uncultured Sphingobium sp. | reverse complement strand
CCGCGCGGGCCGCTATGGTCGGTATATTTCAGGTCGATAGCGCCGTGGAGCATGACCATCCAGTCGCCTGCGGCGAGGTGGAGGCCGTCTGGCGGATGATGGGCGGGTGGCCCCGAACAACCGCCTCCCAAGATGCCTTCCCAACCCGGCAGGCGGGACGTGCCCGAACCATCGGACCAGCCCACCAGCCTTAGGGTAGTCAAGCAAAGCTGCTCATCGTCCTTATGATGGCTAAGATGGTCCTGCTCCATCCCCGGCATGTCATGGCCCATATGCTCCTGCGCGAGAGCGGGGCATGATGCGGCAAGCCAAAACAGGAGGAACGCGCGGCGCATGTAATGCTCAACTATGCAGGAAGTGCATCACGTCGCCGTCCTGCACGACATAGCCCTTGCCTTCGGCGCGCAGCTTGCCCGCCTCGCGCGCCTTGGCCTCGCCGCCGAGCGCGACATAATCGTCGAATGCGATGGTTTCGGCGCGGATGAAGCCCTTCTCGAAATCGGTATGGATCTCGCCCGCTGCATTGGGTGCCGTCGCGCCCTGATGCACGGTCCAGGCGCGCGCCTCCTTCGGCCCCACGGTGAAGAAGGTGAGCAGGTGGAGGAGATCATAACCCGCCCGGATCACGCGCGACAGGCCGGTTTCCGACAGGCCAAGCTCCGACAGGAACTCAAGCCGCTCGGCCGGGTCCATCGCTACCAGATCCGCCTCGATCGCGGCGGAGACGATCACCGCCTGCGCGCCCTCCGCCTTCGCCTTCTCGAACACCTTGGCGGAGAAGGCATTGCCAGTGGCGGCGCTCTCCTCCTCGACATTGCAGACGTAGAGAACAGGCTTTGCGGTGAGGAGCTGCGCCTGCGCCAGCGCGCGGACCTCCTCCGCGTCCCTGGGCACGGTGAGGCGGGCGGGCTTGCCATCGCGCAGGAGATCGAGCGCCTGCCCGAGCACGGAGGCGGCGACCTTGCTATCCTTGTCGCCCTGCGCGGCCTTCTTGGCGAGGTTCGGCACCCGCTTTTCGAGGCTTTCGAGGTCGGAGAGCATCAGTTCCGTCTCGACCGTCTCGGCATCGGCGATGGGGTCGACGCGGTTGTCGACATGCTGGATGTCGTCATTCTCGAAACAGCGCAGGACATGGACGATCGCGTCCACCTCCCGGATGTTGCCGAGAAACTGGTTGCCGAGGCCCTCGCCCTTGGACGCGCCGCGCACGAGGCCGGCGATGTCGACGAAAGCGAGCTGCGTCGGAATGATCTTCTGGCTGCCCGCGATGGCGGCGAGCTTCTCGAGCCGCGCGTCCGGCACCGCGACATTGCCGACATTGGGCTCGATCGTGCAGAAGGGATAGTTGGCTGCCTGCGCCGCCTGCGTCTCGGTCAGCGCATTGAACAGGGTGGACTTGCC
>CAZGVX010000066.1:0-10438 GCA_964529225.1 uncultured Sphingobium sp. | reverse complement strand
CGGTCCTTGTGTCCGGGATGGCCGATGCCAATGCGCACCCGGCGAAAGTCGCTGCCGATATGCGCGTCGGTCGAGCGCAGGCCGTTGTGGCCAGCGGTGCCGCCGCCGCGCTTGGCCTTCACCTTCATCGGCAAGAGGTCCAGCTCGTCATGAAAGACAGTAATATCGGCTGGCGATAGTTTGAAAAAGCGTGCCGCTTCGCCGACCGCACGGCCGCTTTCGTTCATGAAGGTGGCCGGCTTCAGCAGCAGAATCCTGTCGGCGCCGATGCGCCCTTCGGCGGTCCAGCCCTGAAACTGGCGCCGCCATGGGGAGAATCCATGCACCTCGGCGATCACGTCCAGCGCCATGAAGCCGACATTATGCCGGTGCAGGGCGTAGTCCGGTCCGGGATTGCCGAGGCCAACCCAAAGCTGCATGGCCGGCCCCGGCGGGGAAGGCGGGCGTTACGCCGCGCCTTCACCTTCCTTGGTGGTGTCGCCGTCCGAGGACTTGAGCGCCGACGGGGCGGCGATCGTCGCGATGGTGAAATCGCGGTCGTCGATGGCCGACTTGGCGCCAGCCGGGAGGGTCACATGGCTGATATGGATCGAGTCGCCGACGTCGAAGCCGGTGCAGTCGATGCTGATGTCGTCCGGGATTTCTGCCGCATCGCAGATAAGCTCCAGCTCGTGCCGGACGATGTTGAGCACGCCGCCGCGCTTCAGGCCCGGCGACTTGTCCTCGTTGATGAAGACAACGGGCACGTTGACGTGGATGGTCGCATGTTCGGTCACGCGCAGGAAATCGGCGTGGAGCGGACGATCCGTCACCGGATGGAAGGCGACATCCTTGGGCAGGGTGCGCACGGTCTTGCCGGCAACATCCAGCATCACCACCGAGTTGAAAAAGTGGCCCGTGCCAAGGAGCTTGTTGAGGATCTTTTCCTCCACATGCACCATCTGCGGGTCTTCGTTGTTGCCATAAATGACGGCAGGGACGCGGCCTTCCCGACGAAGGGCCCGGGAGGCTCCCTTGCCAGCCCGGTCGCGCGCCTCGGCCGACAGGCTAAGCTGCTCGCTCATGTCTGTCTCCAATGCTGAGTGGTTCGTTCACGCCCGCCACGCCTCCAGGGATGACCATGACGGGGATGGGGGCGCTTAGCGGCGGGCGCGCCGGATTGCAAGGACTTTGGGAAGGCTCAGGGGCGCGCGGCGAAGCTGCGCGGCGCCGGATCGACCACGGGCGTGCCGCCAGCACCGATTTCCTGCACCTCCAGCGCGCGCTGGGCCACGCCGCCGCGATCGAAGCGGAATGCCCCGTCGATCCCGGCAAAGCCCTCGGGATCCGCGAGCCTGCTGCTGGGGAACGGGGTGCCGGGCGTCCAGTCCCGCGCGATCCGCGCCGCGAGCAGCACCGCGTCATAGCCGAGCGACGACAGGCGATAGGGCGCGCTTTTGTAGCGGATGCGATACTTGCCCGCGAACTGGCTGTAGAGGGCGTCCGACACGCTGGCGAACCATGCGCCGCGCAGCGCGGTGCTGGCGCCGAGCGCGGTATCCGTATTCCAAAGCTCGGTTCCGAGGATACGCGGCTTTGCGCCGACATGCGCGCGCACAAGGGGCGCGGCCTGCAACGCGACCCGGCCCACGTCGGCGATCAGCAGCGCGTCATAGCTCGACGACTGGGACAGGCGCTTGACCGCCGCAGCGATCGACCCGGCCGACCTGTCGAAACTCTCCATGCCGACGACGGTGCCGCCGCGCGCCTTCACCTCGTCAAGAAACGCCTTGCCCGCGCGCTCGCCATAGACGCCCTTTGGCACCAGCGCGGCAAAGGCCGTCATGCCCCGGGCGCCAGCATAGTCGACGACCCGTTCCACCGACTGCGCAGGCACGAAGCCGAGCACATAGCTGCCGTTTCCGGCCACGCTCACATCGTTGGAGAAACTGAGCACCGGCACCCCCGTGCCGCGCGCCACCGGCGATACGGCGCGCACCTCATCAGCCGTAAGCGGGCCGAGGATGAGCCGGTTGCCCTCGGCGATCGCCTTCTGCGCCGCCGCGGCAGCGCCCTTTCCGGTGTCGTAGGTGGTGATCCGCAGCCTCTCCGTCCGCGAGTCGAACAACGCCATCATCGTGGCGTTGGCGATGGATTGGCCAACGCCGGCATTGGCGCCGGTCATGGGAACGAGGAGGGCGACCCGGTGCCGCTCCGTATCAGCGGGTAGCGGCGCAATCAGCTCCGGCGCCTTTGTGACGGGCGGCGGGGGCGGGGCCTTGGGCTTTGGCACCATCTGGCAGCCAGCCAGCAAGGCAGCGCCCGCCAGCGCGAAAAGCGTTGAGCCGCGTCGTGCCCGCTGGAGCACTTGCCCCGCCCTGCCTGTGTCTGTCATGGCTGTGTCATGTCCTCTTCACTCGCGCCCGGCCTTTATATCGTCGCAGGCCCGATCGGCAACTTGTCCGACCTCAGCCCCCGCGCGGCGGAGATTCTGCGCCTCGCGGATGTCGTCGCCGTGGAGGACAGCCGGGTTTCGGCGCGTCTGTTGCGCCATGCGGGGTCAGACAGGCCGATGGTGCCCTATCACGACCATAGCGACGCCCATGTCCGGGAGAGGCTGGTCGAGCGGATGGGCGAGGAAGCCGTCGCGCTGCTGTCGGATGCAGGAACGCCGCTCATCTCCGATCCTGGCTACAAGCTCGTCCGCGCGGCGCGGACCGCCGGGCGCATGGTGACGACGGCGCCGGGGCCATGCGCGCTCATCGCCGCGCTGACGCTGTCCGGCCTGCCGACCGACCGTTTCCTGTTTCTCGGCTTTCTGCCGCCCAAGGACAAGGCGCGGGCGGACGCACTGGCGGAGGTGGCGGCGATCCGCGCGACGCTCATCTGCTACGAGAGCGGGCCAAGGACGGGCAGGACGCTCCGCACCATGGCAGAGGTGCTCGGCGGCGACCGGGAGGCGGCGCTTTGCCGGGAGATCAGCAAGGCGTTCGAGGAGGTGGCGAGCGGGTCGTTGGCCGAGCTCGCGGCGCGCTATCAGGACGAGGCGCCGCGGGGCGAGGTGGTTCTGGTCGTCGCCCCGCCGCCCGAAACGCCGCCCGCCGCCGACGACGCGACGCTGGACATGGCTCTCGCCGAAGCGTTGCAGCGGCTGCCCGCCGCCAGAGCCGCCGGCGAGGTCGCCAAACGCTTTGGCGCCGACCGCCGGGCGCTCTACGCGCGCGCGCTCGCCCTTCAGGGCAAATGACCCGCGCCCACGCCGAAAAACGCGGACGGCAGGCGGAACGGATCGCCGGCTGGTGGCTGCGGCTGAAGGGCTGGGCGATACTTGCGCGGCGGGTTCGCACCCGCGTGGGCGAGATTGACCTGATTGCCCGCAAGGGAAACATGGTCGCGTTCGTCGAGGTAAAGGCGCGGGGCAGCGCCGCCGCGCTCGACCTTGCGATCGACGAGCGGCGCCTCCGGCGCGTCGCGGCGGCGGCGGAGAGCCTCGCGCCGACCTATGTGCAGCCGGGCGACGACATGCGCATCGACGTCATCCTCCTTGCGCCCGGCCAGATGCCGCGCCATCTGACGAACGTCTGGCATGGAGGATAGGATAATGGCGCTGACGGTCGCGATGCAGATGGACCCGATGGAAAGCCTCAACATCGCAGGTGACTCGACCTTCGCCATCATGCTTGCGGCGCAGGCGCGCGGGCATCGACTCTACCATTATGGCGCGCGTGACCTGACGTGGACAGGTGACAGGCTTTACGCTGACGCCCGTGCGGTCAGCGTCCAGCGGGTCGAGGGCGATCATCACCGCTTCGGCGAGCGCGTGCGCCTCGACCTCGGCCGGGACGTCGATGTCGTCTGGATGCGGCAGGACCCGCCCTTCGACCTTAGCTACATCAGCGCGACGCACCTGCTTGAGCGCATTCAGGGCGAGACGCTGGTGGTCAACGATCCGGCGGCGGTGCGCAATGCGCCCGAGAAGCTCTTCGTGCTCGATTATGCCCGGTTCATGCCGCCCACGATGATCACCCGCAACCTGGCGGAGACGCGGGCGTTTCTGGCGGAGCATGGCGAGATTGTCGTCAAGCCGCTTTATGGCAACGGCGGGGTGGCGGTGTTTCATGTCGGCCCGGACGGCAAGAATCTCGCAAGCCTGGTCGAGCTCTTCCGGGAAAGCTGGGTCGAGCCGTTCATGGTTCAGGCGTTCATCCGCGAAGTCGCCTCGGGTGATAAGCGTATCGTTCTCATTGACGGTGAGGTGGCCGGTGCCGTGAACCGTATCCCCGGCGCGGGCGAAATCCGCTCCAACCTCGCGGTGGGGGGCACGGCGGCGCGGACGGCGCTCACCGCCCGTGAGCAAGAGATTTGCGCGGCGCTCGGCCCTGAACTGAAGCGGCGCGGCCTGCTCTTTGTCGGCATCGACGTGATCGGGGGAGAGTGGCTGACCGAGATAAACGTGACCAGCCCGACCGGCATCGTCGCGATTGACCGTTTCGACGGGATCGACTGTGGCGCGATGATCTGGGAGGCCGTGGAGGCGCGGCTGAAGGCGCGCGCAATGCTCCAGCCGGCCTGATCGGCTTTAATCGAACAGCGAGCTGACCGAGCTTTCGTCGGCGATGCGCTTGACCGCCTCGCCGATCAGCGGCGCAATGGTCAGCGGCCGGATGCGGCTGCTCTCCGCCACCGCGTCCGTCGGCTGAATGCTGTCGGTGATGACCAGCTCGGTCAGCTGCGAGCCCTCGACCCGGGCGACGGCGCCGCCGGACAACACGCCGTGGGTCACATAAGCCACGACTTCCTCGGCGCCCGCATCCTTGAGTGCAGCCGCCGCGTTGCACAGGGTGCCCGCCGAGTCGACGATGTCGTCGACAAGGACGCAGCAGCGCCCCGTGACGTCACCAATGATGTTCATCACCTCCGACTCGCCGGCGCGCTCACGCCGCTTGTCGACGATGGCGAGCGGGGCGTTGTCGAGCCGCTTGGCGAGCGCGCGGGCGCGCACCACGCCGCCCACGTCCGGCGAGACAACCATGATGTTCCGCCCGGCAAAGCGGGCCTGGATGTCGGCGCTCATCACCGGCGCACCGAACAGATTGTCTGTCGGGATGTCGAAAAAGCCCTGGATTTGCCCTGCGTGGAGGTCGACCGACAGAACGCGGTTGGCGCCCGCCGTGGTGATGAGATTGGCGACCAGCTTGGCGGAAATGGGCGTGCGCGGTCCCGGTTTGCGATCCTGCCGCGCATAGCCGAAATAGGGCAGCACCGCCGTGATGCGCTTGGCCGACGCGCGCTTCAGACAGTCAATCATGATGAGCAGTTCCATCAGATTGTCGTTGGCCGGGTAGCTGGTCGACTGGATCACGAACACGTCCTCGCCGCGCACATTCTCGTGCACCTCGACAAAGATTTCCTCGTCGGCAAAGCGCCTGACGCTGGCATTGGTGAGCGGCAGCTCCACATAGTCCGCAATGGCCTGTGCAAGCGGCAGATTGCCGTTCCCCGACATGATTTTCATTTATGGCTCCCGCTCGCCCGTCCGGCTCTGATTGGGGGGCTTTAACGGGGTGATGGCGCTGTGGAAAGGCCCCGATGGCGGCTTTGCGCTTTACGGGCGGGCCGGGGAGCGCATAGGGCATCCCTTATGACCGACCGGCTCCGCATCGCGCTCGCGCAGATCAATCAGTCCGTGGGCGACCTGGCCGCCAATGCCGACGCCATGCTCGGCTGGCGCGGTCAGGCGGCAACGCAGGGCGCCGATCTTCTCGTGTTTCCCGAACTCCAGCTCATAGGCTATCCGCCCGAGGATCTGGTGCTGAAGCCGGCGCTGGTCGAGCGGGCCGAGGCCGAGCTCATCCGGCTTGCCGAGGCGACCGGCGACGGCGGCCCGGCCATGCTGGTGGGGACGGTGTTCGAGGCGGGCGGCCTCCTCTACAACTGCGTTGCGCTGCTTGACGAGGGCTCTATCATCGCCGTCCGGCAGAAGCGGGAGCTGCCGAACTATGGCACGTTCGATGAAAAGCGCCTTTTCGCGCCGGGGCCGCTCCCCGATCCCGTGCCCTTCAGGGGCGTGCTGCTGGGTCTGCCGATCTGCGAGGACATCTGGTTCCCGTTTGTCACCGCCCATCTGAAGGCGCGCGGCGCCGAAATCCTGATCAACGTCAACGGCAGTCCCTATGAGGTGGGCAAGGGCGCGCATCGCGAGGTCGCTGTCGCCGCCGCGCGGGTGCGGGAAACGGGCGTGCCGTTGATCTATCTCAACCGGATTGGCGGCCAGGACGAGCTGGTGTTCGACGGCGCGAGCTTCGCCATGCAGGGCGACGGCGCCGTGCCCGTGCGCCTGCCGCAATGGCAGGAGGGGCTGACGCTCACCGACTGGCATCGCGATGCGGGGGGCGGCGGCTGGCTCTGTGGCGAAGGGGCGAGGGCCGAGGCGCAGTCCCATCCCGAAGACATCTACTGCGCCATGCTGGTGGGCCTGCGCGACTATGTGAACCGCAACCGCTTCCCCGGCGTCGTTCTGGGGCTGTCCGGCGGTATCGACAGCGCGCTCTCGGCGGCGGTGGCGGTGGATGCACTGGGCGCAGACCGCGTCTGGTGCGTGATGCTGCCGAGCCGCTACACCAGCCAGGAAAGCCTGGATGACGCCTCCGGCTGCGCCGCCATGCTGGGTGTAAAGCTCGACACTGTCGCTATCAGTCCGGCGATCGCGGCGTTTGACTCGATGCTGGCGGAAGTGTTCGCGTGCCGCGCGCCCGACCTCACCGAAGAGAATATCCAGTCGCGCATACGCGGCGTGACGCTCATGGCGCTGTCGAACAAATTTGGCCACATGCTGCTGACCACCGGCAACAAGAGCGAGATGAGCGTCGGCTATGCCACCATCTATGGCGACATGGCAGGCGGCTATTCCGTGCTCAAGGATGCCTACAAGTCGACCGTCTTTGCCCTGAGCCGTTGGCGAAACGCCCATAAGCCGGCGATGGCAATGGGGCCGGACGGGCCGGTGATGCCGGAGCGGGTGATCACCAAGCCGCCCACGGCGGAGCTGCGCGACAATCAGAAGGACGAGGACAGCCTGCCGCCCTATGACGTGCTCGATCCCATCCTGCTCGGTCTGGTTGAGCAGGAACAGTCGGTCGACGATCTGGTGCGCGCCGGGTTCGACCGCGCTGTGGTCAACCGGATCGAGCGGCTGCTCTATGTTGCCGAATATAAGCGGCGCCAGTCGCCGCCGGGGGTGAAGCTCGGCGGACGCAACTTCGGACGTGATCGGCGATACCCGATCACCAACGGGTTTCGGACCGGGTGACGCCATGACCGTTGTCACCCGCTTTGCGCCGTCGCCGACCGGCCGGCTCCATGTCGGCAACATCCGCACGGCGCTGCTGAACTGGCTGTGGGCGCGCAAAAACAATGGCCGGTTCCTGCTGCGCATCGACGACACGGACAGGGCGAGAAGCAGCGAAGACTTTGTGCAGGCGATCCGGGCGGACCTTGAGTGGCTCGGATTGGGCCCGGACGGGGAGGCGCGCCAGTCCGAACGGTTCGATCTTTACGACGCGATGTTCGAGGCGCTGCGGGCGACCGGCCGGGTCTATGCCTGTTACGAAACGCCCGAGGCGCTCGAGATCCGCCGCAAGGTGCTCCTGTCGCGGGGCCTGCCGCCGATCTACGAACGCCAGCCCCCCGACGCGCCCGTCCCCGAAGGCGTGGCGCCGCACTGGCGTTTTCGGCTGGATCATCAGGCGCCAATCCTGTGGCATGATCTCATAAGAGGTCGCCAAAAGTTTGATTCAAATAATATTTCCGATCCTGTGATCCGGCGGGCCGATGGCAGTTGGCTCTATCTTCTGCCGTCCGTAATCGACGATGCGGACATGGGCATCACGCATGTGGTGCGCGGTGAGGACCACGTCACCAACAGCGCCATCCAGTTGCAGATGTTCGAGGCGATCGGCGCCAGCCCGCCGCAGCTTGCGCATATGGCGCTGCTGACCGGCGCGGAAGGCAAGCTTTCCAAACGACTTGGATCGACGGGTTGCGACGAGATGCGAGAGTCCGGCATCGAGCCGGTCGCGCTGGCGGCGCTGCTGGCAAGGATCGGGACCAGCCAGCCGGTAGAGCCGGTGCAGCGGATCGAGGCTCTGCTGGAGGGCTTCGATTTTGCGCATTTCGGGCGGGCGCCCGCGAGATTTGCCGACGAAGAGCTGGTATCACTTAACAGGAAAATTGTTCAAAATATTGAATTTGAAGAAATTTATTCGCGACTGCCTGCCGGCATGTCCTCTGAGCTATGGGAGGCGATTCGCCCCAATATCGACCGGATCGCCGATGCCGAGAGCTGGTGGGCGGTGATCGACGGGACGCTGACGCCGCCGGCGCTTTCGGCAGAGGACCGCGCCTTCATCGCGCAGGCGCATGATCTGGCCGAGGGGCTGGACTGGCAGCGCAATCCCTGGTGCGCCCTGACCGACACCCTCAAAGCAGCGAGCGGGCGCAAGGGCAGGGCCCTTTTCATGCCACTGCGGCTCGCCCTGACGGCGATGGATCATGGGCCGGATATGGCGTCGCTGCTGCCGCTGATTGGACGGACCCGCGCGCTCGCCCGGCTTCGCGCCGCTGCCGATGGACCCAAGGAGACGGATTGTGCTGAGAATTGAAGATATCATGGAGATAACGACCGTTATCCCGGTGATAGTCATAGATAATTTTGATGATGCGGTGCCAATGGCGACGGCGTTGGTCGCCGGTGGTCTCCGCGTGCTGGAGGTGACGATGCGTACGCCGGTCGCGCTTGATGCGATCCGGGCGATGAAGGCCGTCGATGGCGCCATCGTCGGCGCTGGCACCGTGCTCAACCCTGACGATCTGGATGCGGCGATCGAGGCGGGGGCGCAGTTCATCGTGTCGCCCGGTCTCACCGAACCGCTGGGCCTCGCGGCCGTCGAAAGCGGCATCGCCTTCCTGCCCGGCGTCGCGACAGCCGCCGACATCATGCGGGGCTTCGATCTCGGCCTGTCGCACTTCAAGTTCTTCCCCGCGTCCACCAGCGGCGGCATCCCGTCTCTCAAGGCGCTCACGGGGCCGTTTGGCCGCGCGCGCTTCTGCCCGACCGGCGGCATCACGCAGGAAAGCGCGGCCGACTGGCTTGCGCTTGAGGCGGTGCGGTGCGTCGGCGGCAGCTGGATGCTGCCCAAAGGCCCGCTTGATGCGGCGGCCGTGACGGCGGCGGCGGCGAAGGCGGCTACGCTGCGTGCCCCGTAGTTGATCTCGATTGACGACGCGCGTATAGAGCGCGCTTTCCTAGGATATGGGCGGTCCCTGCGCAGGCGGCCGCCCTTTTCCGTTGGAGTCGATATTTTTCTGCCTTTTGGACGAGAAAGGAAGCCGTCATGACGATCACGCCCCTCATGCCCGTATATCCCAGGTGCGACGTGCGCCCGGTGCGCGGCGAGGGTTGCTATCTGATCGGCGAGGACGGGCGGCGCTTTCTCGATTTCGCAAGCGGCATTGCCGTGAACGCGCTGGGCCACGGCCATCCGGCGCTGGTGAAGGCGATTGCCGAGCAGGCGGCGACGCTGATGCACGTCTCCAATCTTTACGGCAGCCCGCAGGGCGAGGCCTATGCGCGGCGTCTGGTCGGGGCGACCTTTGCCGACACCGTGTTTTTCACCAATTCAGGGGCCGAGGCGGTCGAGTGCGCCATCAAGACGGCGCGGCGCTATCACTTCGCTGGCGGAAGACCTGAACGGCATACGCTTATCACGTTCAACAATGCCTTTCACGGGCGGACGCTGGGCACGATTTCGGCAACCAACCAGCCGAAGATGCGCGACGGCTTCGAGCCGCTCCTGCCGGGGTTCCGCTATGCGCCGTTCAACGATCTCGACGCCGCGCTGGCGCTGGTCGATGCGAACACCGCCGGCTTTCTGGTGGAGCCGGTGCAGGGGGAGGGCGGCATTTCCGTCGCAACGCCTGCGTTTCTGCAGGGGCTGCGCGACTATTGCGACGCGCATGATCTCATGCTCGTGCTCGATGAGGTTCAGTCCGGTTTCGCGCGGACCGGCAAGCTTTATGCCCACGAACATTTCGGGCTGGAGCCGGACATCATGGCCAGTGCCAAGGGCATTGGTGCGGGTTTCCCGATGGGCGCCTGTCTCGCTACCGAGAAAGCCGCGCGCGGCATGGTCGCGGGCACGCATGGTTCAACCTATGGCGGCAATCCGCTCGCCATGGCGGTCGGGCAGGCGGTGCTGGACGTTGTGGAGAGCGAGGGTTTTCTCGAACAGGTTGCAGCGGTTGGCGACCGGCTGAAGGCGCAACTGCAGCAGCTCATTCCGAATCACGATCATCTGTTCGAGGAGGTTCGCGGGCTGGGCCTCATGCTCGGGCTGAGGCTGAAGGTCGACAGCCGCGACTTCGTGGCGCATCTGCGTGATAACCATGGACTTCTCACCGT
>CAZGVX010000065.1:0-11996 GCA_964529225.1 uncultured Sphingobium sp. | reverse complement strand
GTCCGGTGCTGAACAGCGCCAGCCAGATCGCGCGTTGGCGGGACGCGGGCGGCGGCCCGTGCGATATCATGGTGGACACAGGCATGAACCGGCTCGGCATCCGCGCCGACGAGATCGGGATGGCCAACCTTGAGGGGCTTGCGATCGACATCTGCATGAGCCATCTCGCCCGCGCTGACGAGGACAGCGAGATGAACGCGCGGCAGGCAGACGCCTTCGAGCGTGTCATGGCAATGGTGCCAGCGCGCCGATACAGTCTCGCCAACAGCGCCGGGGTGATGCTGGGCGCGCGCTTCGCCCATGACCTCGTTCGTCCGGGCCTCGCTCTCTATGGCGGCGTCCCCCGCCGCGAAGGGGAAGGGCATATCCGCCAGGTCGTGCGGCCTCAAGCCCAGATCCTGCAACGCCGGATGGTGCCCGCGGGCGAAAGCGTCGGTTATGGCGCGACCTGGCAGGCGATGGCCGACACGCCGGTCGCGATCCTCAACATCGGCTATGCCGACGGCTATTTCCGGGCGCTGGGAACTGGCGGTTACGCGACGACCTGCGACGGGCAGGACTGTCCGCTGGTGGGGCGGGTTTCCATGGATCTCGTCGCCGTCGCCCTGCCGGCGGGTGGGGGGCACAAGGAGGGTGACTGGCTTGCGCTTGCCTTTGACCTGCCAGCCGCCGAACGGACCAGCGGCCTGTCGCAATATGAGTTGCTGACGAGCCTGGGGCACCGCTTCGAGCGGCGCTGGCTATAGCCGCCCTCCCGCCTAACGAGCAGGAGAGGGCGACCGATACATCACAGCCTCGCCGGTGAGATCATCGCTCCACGCAAAGGGAAACGCCCATGCCGCCGCCGATGCAGAGGGTCGCCAATCCCTTTTTGGCGTCACGGCGCGCCATCTCATGCAGCAGCGACGTCAGGATGCGCGCCCCCGATGCACCGATCGGGTGACCGATGGCGATGGCGCCACCGTTGACGTTGACGATGTCGGTGTTCCAGCCCACTTCCCTGTTGGTCGCGATCGCCTGCGCGGCGAAGGCTTCGTTCGCTTCGACAAGGTCGAGGTCGCCCGCCGACCATCCGGCCTTTTCAAGCGCACGCTTGGCCGCAAATGCCGCGCCAATGCCCATGATCGACGGGTCGACGCCCGCGGACGCCCAGGAAGCGATCCGCGCGAGCACGGGCGCGCCGCGCCGCGCCGCTTCGTCGGCGGACATGACGACGATCGCCGCCGCGCCGTCGTTAAGCCCGCTGGCGTTGCCGGCAGTAACCGTGCCGTCCTTCTTGAAGGCCGGCTTCAGCCCCTGCATCGCCTCGACCGTCGCGCCAGCGCGAATATATTCGTCCTGATCGACGACGATTTCACCCTTGCGGCTTTTCACCGTAACCGGCGCGATCTCACCCGCGAAACGTCCCTCGGCACGCGCCTTCTCGGCCTTGTTCTGGCTGGCGACGGCGAACAGGTCCTGCTCTTCCCGCCCGATCTGATATTTCTCGGCCAGATTTTCGGCGGTGATGCCCATGTGATAGGCGTTGAAGGCATCGGTGAGGCCATCATGCACCATCGTGTCGACGAGGCTTACCGGGCCCATTTTGGCGCCCTGACGCAGCGCCTGCGCATGGGGGGCGAGCGACATGCTCTCCTGCCCGCCCGCGATCACGACCGAGGCATCGCCGCACCGGACGGCCTGCGCAGCGAGCGCGACGGAGCGGAGCCCCGAGCCGCACACCTGATTGATCGTCATGGCGTAACGGTCCGCCGGAATGCCCGCATGGATCGCGCTCTGCCGTGCCGGATTCTGACCCTGCGCCGCGGTCAGGACCTGACCGAGTATCACCTCCGAAACCTCGTCGGGGGCGACGCCTGCCGCCTCGAGCGCGGAGAGGATCGCGACGCGGCCCAGCTCATGGGCCGGAAGGGTCGCGAACGCGCCCATGAAGCTGCCGACAGCGGTGCGCTTGGCGGCGGTGATGACGATGTCGGTCATGGTCTGTCTCCGTAGCGGATGAGAGAATAGGGCTGGACGGCCTCTAGCACTACGCGCCGTGGGCCGAAAGCCACTCCGAAAGCGGTTTCCACAGGCGATCGGGGGCCGAGCGGCTGACGATCATCCCGACATGACCAAGGTCGAGCGTCAGCCGCGCGGATGCGTTCGGCGCGGACTCATGGGGGACGATGCGGTCAGTGGTCGAGCTGACCGCGAACGTCGCACAGCCGGGGGCCATGGGATCGACGATGTGGCGCCCGATCCGCCACGCGCCCCGACCAGGCAGGTCGGCGCCATAGAAGTCGCACAGCAGATTCCGGCCGGCGGCAAGTGTCAGCGGGGCGCCCTCATTCGCCCAATCCTCGACCCGCAGAAAGGCTGCCCGGCGCGGATCATCGGGCGGAAGATCGCCAAAGTCGGCATATTTGCGGATCGTGCGGGCTGGGTCGAGCGACCAGAATCCGTTTTGCAGGCATTCGATGGGCATGACGCCCAGATGACCGCACAGGCGTTCGATGCCCTGCCAGCTCTCGCGACTCTGCTGGCGGAAAGCATCGGAATAGGCGCTGAAATGCCAGGGCGCGGCGAGTGACACCAACCCCGCGACCGGCGTCAGGTTTGCCGCGCCGATCGCCATCGTGCCGCCGAGGCAGTAGCCAACCAGGATCGGCGGTTGCGAAAGCTGTGCGATGAGGGGCAGAAGAAGTGCCGTGACATGGCCGCCGATGTCGAGGTCGCGTTCAGCGGCATCCGGCGACCCCCAATCGACCTGATAGATGTCATGGCCCCGGAGCGCGAGAAAACGAAGCAGGGAATTGTCTGGCGCCAGATCGAGCACTTGGGGTGCATTGATGAGCGACGGCACGAACAGGACCGGAGAACGGGGGTGCGGCGACTCTGTTTCCGAACCGAAATGAAACATTTGCGCGCGTTCATGCTGCGCACAAATTCTCCCGCCCGGCGACGGTGTCTGACGGGGCGCCTCCTGAAACTGCCGCAAACCACTGAGCGCGCGGACGCGCATCGCCGGATCGGACTCGGTTTCCCGCCACAAAATGCTCAAAAACAGGGGAAGTGGTCGCGGCCCGTGTTGCGGTGCACTATCGGACAATGCTAGAGATTGGTCAGGAACAGGAGTGTGAGCCATGGCCAGATCGAAGGATAGCGACGGGACACAGCCTGTCATCATAAAAAAATACGCCAACCGCCGCCTCTACGACACGGAAACATCAAGCTACATCACGCTCGAGCTGTTGTCGCAGATGACACGGGATGGCCGCGACTTTGTCGTCGTGGACGCGAAAACGGGCGAGGACATCACCCACAGCGTCCTCACCCAGATCATCATGGAAGAGGAACAGCGCGGCGAGAACATGCTGCCGGTATCCTTCCTGCGTCAGCTTATTTCGCTTTACGGCAACTCCATGCAGTCGCTTGTGCCGCAGTATCTCGAGGCCAGCATGGAAGCGTTCCGCAAGAACCAGCAGCAGTTTCAGCAGGCCATGGAGGGCGCCTTTGCGGGTGGTCCCTTCGCTGAAATCGCCAAGCGCAACATGGAAATGTTCAATGTAGCCGCCAGCGCCTTCAAGAATGTTCCGGGCGTGCCCGGCGTTTCGCCACTGTCAGGCGGTGCGGCTGAGGGCGAAGGCACCGCGCAGGACGTCGCCGACCTGAAAGCGCAGCTTGCCGCGCTCACCTCCAAGATCGACAAGCTCACCAAAGAGTGACTGATTAGCTGCGGACCGTCGCCAGTTCGGGTTTGCGGGCCAGTCTTTCGGGCACAGCCGGATAGGCGGTGAGCACATCGCCCAAGGTGCGTTCCAGTGGCCCGAGCCACTCGGCATAGGGCTTCCACGCATCCATGCCGTCCTTGTTGATCGGGCGGCGCACCTGTTCGCTGCTGGCGGTTCGCACCGCCCGGCCATTCTCCCAGAAGCGCAGGCAGCTTTCCTCGAAGGGGAGGCCGAGAGCATCGAGCAGGCGCCTGATCTCGGCCTCGTTGTCGCCGACCATGTCCTCGTAGATCACCCGGTGCACCGCGCCGGGCAGGGCGCGATCCCAATGTGCCATGGCCCGCACATACTGCACATAATAGCCGCCGACATCCTCCAGATCATAGGTATAGTTCTGGCCGTAGGCGAAGTGCTGCTTGTAGTTGGAAAAGCAGCTCGCCATCGGGTGCCGCCGGGCATCGACGATGCGCGCATTGGGGAGAATCAGCCTGATAAGGCCGACGTGCATCCAGTTGTTCGGCAGTTTGTCGATGAAAAAGGGGCGGTCGGTTCGGCGCTGGATGCGTGTGACCTCCAGATACTGTTCACCCAGCGCGCGCAATCTGTCGGCATCAAGGCGTGTCAATATGCCCGGATAGTCATTGACGTCATCGGACAGGCGCGAGCCGATATTGGGGATGTCGGGCAGCTCCTGCGTCCCCTCGACCATCGAATGACTGGCGAGGATCTGCTCGATCAGGGTCGATCCCGCGCGCGGCATGCCGACCACGAAAATGGGGTCCGGCGCCGGGCATCCCCAGTTGCGCCGCGTCGCGAACACCTCCGGCGTCAGATCGGCGATGGTCCTGTCGATCACGGCCTCGACATCGGCGAGATCGAAATGGCCCAGCGTCCGGCGCAGTGCATTGCCAGCCTGATAGTGGCGAAAGCTCTGCGCCCATTGCCTGCGCTCCTCGAACGCCTTGCCGAGCGCGAAGTGCAGATGGAGCTGATCCTCCTTGTCGAGCGACTCGGCGAGCAGCGCGCCGGACATTGCCTGAATGTCCGCATCGTCGAACCGGACCGTCTTGAGATTGGCAAGGCTCCACCAGACTTCGCCGAAGCGCGGGCACAGGGTGATCGAGCGTCGATAGGCGTCGATAGCGTCCGCTTGCCGCCCGACGGTTTTCAGAAGATGGCCGTAGCTCATCCAGGTCTTGTAGTGGTCGGGCTGGCGCTTCAGCAGCAGTTCGAGAAAGGCCAGGGCATCGTCGAACCGGCTGAGGCGATTCAACGTGGCGGGGCGCAGCCGGGAATTGACTGCGCTTTCGGGGTCATGGACGGCGAGCCAGTCGAGCGCGGCGAGACACTCCTCGTTGCGATTGGTCTCGTGCAGCAATTCCGCCAGCGCCCCGCGCGCTCTCACAAAGCTGGGCGCGATGGCGACGGCCCGGCGCAGCAGCGGCTCGGCATCCTTGAAACGCTTCGCCTTCATCCTGAGTGCCGCAAGGATGCGCAGCGCCGCCGCGTCCTCCGGGTCTTGGGCTATGCGGGCGCACAGCAGGGCATCGGCCTCGGCAAGCGCGCCGGCGAGCACCTGCTGCTCGATCGCCTTCATCGGCGGCGTCTGCTCGGAGAGGTGAATGGCGGTCCGCTCGGCCCGCTCGGCCTGTGTATCGTCGCCCAGCGCGCGCAAGGCTCGCCCGGCGACGCGGTGCGCGAGATAGTCCCTGGGATTTGCCGCAAGAGCCCCGCGCGCCGCGTCCAGTGCTGCGCGCGGATCGGTCGCGGCCAGCGCCCAGACCTCGCCGGGCAGGCCGGAGGCCGGCTTTGCTCCGGTCGGTGCCTTGCCTCTACGCTTCGACGGTTTCGCCATTGTCCTCGATCCGGGCCACGCTGACGACATGTTCGTCGTCAGCCACATCGAACAGCCGCACGCCCGCCGATCCGCGCCCGATGACACGCAAACTGTCGAGACCGATGCGGATGAGCTTCGCCTGATCGGTCACAAGCATCAGCTGATCCTCGCGACGCGCGGGGAAGGAGGCGACGACCGGCCCGTTACGCGCGATGTTGTCGATGTTGGTGATGCCCTGCCCGCCGCGCCCGGTCCGGCGATATTCATAGGCCGAGCTCAGTTTGCCATAGCCGTTGGCACAGACCGTCAGGATGAACTGCTCCTGTCCAGCCAGTGTCTCGAGGCGCGCCGGATCGAGCGAGGCGGTGCCGTCGCGATCCGGTTTCCAAGGCGCATAACGCAGATACGCCTCCCGCTCATCCTGGGTCGTGCCGACGCGATGGAGAATGGACAGCGAGATGACCTCGTCCCCGTCGCGTAGCATCATGCCACGCACGCCGGTCGAGGCGCGGCTCTGAAACTCGCGCACGTCATCGCCCTGGAAGCGGATCGCCTTGCCCTGTCGCGAGGCGAGCAGCACGTCGTCATTCTCCGACAGCAGCGCGACGCCGATGAGGCGGTCGGGCGCGCCGTCCTCGTCGAATTTCATGGCGATCTTGCCATTGGAGGGGATGTTGGCAAAGGCATCCATGCTGTTGCGCCGCACCGATCCCCGCGCGGTGGCGAACATGACGTGCAGGTCTTTCCATGCGGCCTCGTCCTCCGGCAGCGCGAGCACCGTCTGGATGGTTTCGCCCTCGGCGAGCGGCAGCAGGTTCACCATCGGCCGGCCACGGGTGGTCGGGCCGCCTTCGGGCAGGCGCCAGACCTTCAGCCGATAGACCTTGCCGTGGGTGGAGAAGAACAGCACCGGGTTATGGGTGGAGGTGACGAACAGCTCCGCCACGACGTCCTCATCCTTGGTGGTCATGCCCGCGCGACCCTTGCCGCCCCGGTTCTGGGCGCGGAAGGCATCGAGCGGCGTTCGCTTGATATAGCCCTGCAGCGTGACGGTGACGACCATCTCCTCGCGCTCGATGAGATCCTCGTCCTCGATGCCGTCGGCGGCGGGCGCAATGAGCGAGCGGCGCGGCGTGGCGAACTCGGCCTCGATGGCGTCGAACTCCTCGCGCATCACTGCGAACAGGCGCGTCCTGTCGCCCAGAATGGCGAGATAGCCCGCAATAGCGTCCGCCAGTGCGCTAAGCTCGCCGCCGATTTCGTCGCGGCCGAGCGCGGTGAGGCGGTGGAGCCGCAGGTCGAGGATTGCGCGCACCTGCGCCTCCGACAGGCGGTAGACGCCGTCGGTGATGCTGGTCTCGTCGGCCTCGACAAGGCGGACATAGGGCGCGATCTCGCCCGCCGGCCATTCACGCGCCAGCAGTGCCTCGCGCGCGGCGGCGGGGCTTGCCGAACCCCGGACAATGCGCACCACTTCGTCCAGATTGCTGACCGCCACGACGAGGCCGAGCAGGATGTGGGCGCGCTCGCGGGCCTTGGCGAGCTCGAATTTCGTGCGGCGGGTGATCACCTCCTCGCGGAAGCGGACAAACGCCTCGATGATGTCGCGCAGGTTGAGAAGCTCCGGCCGGCCGCCGCGGATCGCGAGCATGTTGGCCGGGAAGCTCGACTGCGCGGGGGTGTGACGCCACAGCTGGTTGAGCACCACTTCGGGCGTGGCGTCGCGTTTCAGGTCGATGACGATGCGCACGCCTTCGCGGTTCGATTCGTCGCGAATGTCGGACACGCCCTCGATGCGTTTGTCCTTCGCGGCCTCGGCGATCTTTTCGACCAGGCCCGCCTTGCCGACCTGATAGGGGATCTCGGTCAGCACGATCGACTGGCGGTCGCCGCGCCCCGTCTCGATTTCGTGGCGCGAGCGCATGATGATCGAGCCCCGCCCGGACGCATAGGCGGAACGGGCGCCTGACTGGCCGAGGATGAGCGCGCCGGTCGGAAAGTCCGGCGCGGGCACATAGGCCATCAGCTCCTCGGTGGTGATCGCGCCATTGTCCATATAGGCCTTGCAGGCGCGCAGCACCTCGCCCAAATTGTGCGGCGGGATGTTGGTTGCCATGCCGACAGCGATGCCGCCCGCCCCGTTGACGAGGAGATTGGGGAAGCGTGCCGGGAGCACCTGCGGCTCGCTTTCGGACCCGTCATAATTGGGCTGGAAGGCGACCGTGTCCTTGTCGATGTCCTCGAGCAGCGCCGTCGAGGCCACTTTGGCGAGGCGCGCCTCGGTGTAGCGCATCGCCGCCGGCGCGTCGGGGTCCATCGAGCCGAAATTGCCCTGACCGTCGATCAGCGGCACCCGCATCGACCAGTCCTGCGTCATGCGGGCCAGCGCGTCGTATATCGAACTGTCGCCGTGCGGATGATATTTACCCATCACATCGCCGACAATGCGGGCCGATTTGCGATAGGGCCGGTTCCAGGTGAAATTCTGTTCATGGGCGCCGAACAGGATGCGGCGATGCACCGGCTTCAGGCCATCGCGCACATCGGGAAGGGCGCGCGAGACGATCACCGACATGGCGTAGTCGAGATAGCTCGACTTCATCTCGTCGACGATATCGACGGGGTTGATGTCCGAAGGGTCGAGGACGTCGCTGACGCTCAATTTCTGTGTCTTTCCATGATGGGATGATTGGTCGGCCCGCTTTCCCAAGCCCTAAAGCCAAGCCTGCGTCAAGGCCAGCAAAAGCAACGTCGAGCGGGCATTTTCGGCGATGGTCTGCCGGATCGGCGGGTGACAAGCCGGAACCGGCTGCCTATAGATTGCGTTCAATGCCGGTTCACCCGGTGCTGGTTACGCCCGCCGGGCGAAAATCGAACGGGCAACCGTGGAATTCTGATTGGAGATGCTGAATGCGCCTATCGTCTGCTTTCGTCCTTGGGTTCATGGTATCCGCGATGTCGGCCGTCACCGTCGCGGTGCCAGCTGTCGCTAAGGAGAAAGCGGCTGCGGCGCCGAAGGCCGAGTATAGTCCGGCCTTTGTCAAGGTCGTCCAGCCGATTCAGAAGGCGGTTAACGCGAAGGACTGGGCGGCGGTGCAGGCAGGCTTGCCGCAGGTGGAGGCGGCGGCATCGACGCCCGATGACAAGTTTTTGCTGAATTATTTCCGCTATCAGGCTGCCGCGGGCGTCAATGACGAGGCGCAGTTGAAGGTGGGACTGCTCGGGATGCTCGATTCCGGCAAGGCTCCGCCGGAGCTTGCGGTTCAGCTGGAAGGCATGGCTGGTCAATTCGCCATCCAGGAGGGTAATCCGGACGCCGCCATCCCGCATCTCGAAAAGGCGCTCGCGGCGCCAGGCGCCAACCCCGAATTCAGATATCTGCTGGCGGAGGCCCATTTCGCGAAGGGCGTGAAGGCGGCAGGCGGCAAGATCACGCCGGAATCGCGGCCCAGTTTCGAAAAGGGTCTTGTTGAGCTGCAGGGCTCCGTCGATGGTCTCAAGGCTGCGGGCAAGCCTGTCCCGGCGCGCTATTACAGCCGTGGCACGGAAATCGCCCGCGCCGTAGGATCGCCGTCAGTCGCTACCTGGGCCAAGGCAGGCGTGATGGAGGGCGGATCGAAGGATGGCTGGTATGCACTCATCACCAGCTATCAGGATAGTCACAGGACGATATCGCGTGGCGAGAATCTCGACCTGTTCCGGCTGATGTCGCAAGCCAGGGTGATGCGGTCGGTAAACGAATATGCCGAATATACCGATGCGCTTCTCAAGGGCGGACTGATCGGGGAGGCGAAAGCCGCGATCGATGCCGGTCGCGCGTCCGGCGCGTTGCAGCCGACGCAGCTGAACGATGTGTATCAGGTTGCCAGCGGTCAGGTGGCGAAGGACAAGGCCTCGCTCCCGTCCTCGGAAACTGCCGCAGCCAAGGCACCAAATGGCAAGCTGTCCGCGTCGACCGCCGACGCCTATCTGGGCTATGGCGACTATGCAAAGGCGGTGACGCTCTACAGGCAGGCGCTGGGCCAGGGTGGGGTCGATGCCAATGAGATCAATACGCATCTCGGCATTGCCCTGCTGAAATCGGGCGATGAGGCGGGTGCCAGGGCGGCGTTCGGCGCGGTCACCGGGGCCGGGGCGCGCAAGGACATTGCCGACCTTTGGCTTACCTATCTGGATCACCAGCCGGCCTGACCGGCGCAGCTGCGACAGGCATTCCATGATGGCACTGAAACTGAACCGGACGGGCCGATCACTGCTCGCACCGGGCCTCCTCCTGATGGGCGCTGCTCCGGCAGCGGCCATAGACGTCGCCATGGACGACAGCTTTCGCGCGGGCGTGCAGGGGGTGAGTGCCACGCTCGCCCGGAGCGATGCCGCAAGCGCGCTCCAGCAGGCCCGGTCGCTGCTCGGCACAGCCGATCAGCCCTTCGAAAAATATTTGGCTGGCCAGCTCGCGTTGCAGGCAGCCGGGCAGTTGGGGGACATGCGCGCGCAACGGGCGGCCCTGAACGACATCCTCGAATCCGGGGCGACGCCGGTCGCCGAAGTGCCGAAATATCGCGCGATGGCGGGCGAACTTTCCGCGATGCTGGGCGATCCGAGAGACTCGGCGGCGCAGATCGCTTACGCCAATCAGCTTGGCCTGCAGACAGCCGAAACCCAGTTCGCGCTCGCGGATGCGCGCTTTCAGCTGGGCGACGCGCAGGCTGCGACCGAGGCGCTGAGGCAAGCGATCGCGTTGAGAAAGGGACTGGGCAAGGCCGTGCCAACGGTGTGGTATGACCGGGCGGCGGCCATGGCCTATCGGCAGAAACGCCCCGATCTCGGCCTTTACTGGATGGCGCAGAAGCTGTCGGCGAGCGCCCAGCCGGAGGTGTGGCGGTCCGCTGTTCTGGGCTATGCGGCCGTGGCGCACCAGCCAGCCGCGCAGCAGCTTGACCTTTACCGGCTGCTGGCGGCCACTGGCGCGCTGGCGGCTGGGCGCGACTGGCTTGGCTATGCCTCAGCCGCGATCGGGGACGGTCAGGCGACGGAGGCGCGCGCCGCCGTGGATGCCGGGATCAAATCCGGCGACGTCGATGCTGCCGATGCTGAAACGCGCAAGGTGACGGCTGCCTATGCCGTGAAAACCACTGGCAAGGCGAAGGCCAAGTCCGCCGCCGTGACAGCGGATGCAGCGTTTGCCGCAGCGGAATATCCCAAGGCGGCGCTCGCTTATCGGGCGTTGCTGGACCACGCCAAGGCGGACGAGCGCGACCGGCTGCTGACCCGCTATGGGATTGCCCTCGCCCGTTCGGGGGATCTGGTCGGTGGCCGTGCCGCTCTGATGCAGGTCACGGCCGGCAGCTGGGCGCCGGTCGCGACACTCTGGACGGCCTGGATCGACCAGAAGACGACCGTTCAGACGGCGCGCGCGACAGGCTGAAGCGGTTCGCGATCCGATTGCGTCGGTCCGGCGGGGTGGCTTCACCGGACTGGAAAAACGGGCTAGTCCGTGAACTCATAAACGGTGGCGATCTTGCGATACGTGCGCAAGCGGCTACGCTGGCGGCATGAACACGCTGCCCGTTATCGAGGTGAAGCCAGTTTACGGCTATGGTTGGCTCATCGAAGGCGAGCCGCGTCGCGAACTGCCTGCTGTTTTCACGATGAGGGTGGAGCACTCGGAGCCGAAATCATGGGACGGTATCGTGCTGACCGAGGGGCACGAATTTGTGGGGCGGCGCGTCACGCTGACCCAGCGCCATCTGGAGTGGTCTGGCTACGTGAACATCGCGGTGGAGGCGGACCGACCAACAGGTGGTTGGGGGCAGCTTGACGCTCTTCCATCGTTGCATGAAAGCTGATTCAGGTTCGGCATGAGCCGATATGATCTGACCGACTTCGAGTGGAGCGTGATCGAGCCGCTGCTGCCCAACAAGCCGTGCGGCGTGCCCCGTGTGGATGATCGCCGCACGCTGAACGGCATCTTCCGGGTGCTGCGTTCCGGCGCACCATGACGTGACCTGCCCGAGCGCTACGGGCCGCGCACCACCTGCTACAACCGCTTCGTGCGATGGCAAGAGGCAGGTGTATGGGACCGGCTGATGGACGCCATCACCGCCGCGCACGATGGCGACTTCCAGATGATCGACAGCACCTCCGTTCGCGTCCACCAACAGGCCGCGACGGCAAAAAGGGGGGTGCAGATCATTGTCTCGGTCGCAGCCGAGGCGGACTCACGACCAAGATCCGCGGGGAGTGTCAGGATTTTCGTGTGTGGGCGGGCGGTTGAACATTACGCCGCCATGGCTTTGATGAAGCGTACGCCGAAGATGACGGCGAACTGGGCCTTGGCCATGATCCAGCTCGCCTCAATGCGGCTGTGGCTGCGTGCTTATGAGTCTACGGGCTAGTCGACGGGCACGCCGTATAGCAGCTTCGACGTGCGGATCGTGAGCGATGTC
>CAZGVX010000064.1:0-12110 GCA_964529225.1 uncultured Sphingobium sp. | reverse complement strand
GACCCCGCACGACGCATTGTCGGCGATGGTGTCCTGGATCTTGATGTCCCAATCGCTGATCCGGCTGTCGACGATCTCGAAGCAGGCAGAGACATAATCTGTCGCCGAAATGACGTCTGCCGCCGTGATGCCCGGACCGATCAGATCACGCTTCAGAACAAAGGCTATTTCCCCTTCGGCCTTCGGCTGGATGAGCGTACCCGCGGGAATCTCCGTGCCGTCAGGATAGACCATGCCGGATGTGAGAATGCCGAAGTCCGGCTCGAACACGCCGAGCATGTTCTGCACGCCTTTCGAGGTCACGCCGATCTTCTTTCCGACGACAGTCTCTCCGCCTGCCAGCCGACGTTCAATCATTCGCGCCTGAATGCGGCAGGCATCTTCCTTGGTGATGCCGGCTGCACGGTCGCGCAGATTGGGCACGGTGCGCCCGCCGACCAGTGCCTCGTAAAGCTCGTCGCCGAGGCTTGCGATCAAGGTGTCTTCCAGGGCCATGGCTTACAGCTTCACGCAGATGTTGCGGAGCTCGGTGTAGAATTCGAGGCTGTGCACCCCGCCTTCCCGACCGATGCCTGATTGCTTCGACCCGCCGAACGGCGTGCGCAAATCGCGCAGGAACCAGCTGTTGACCCAGGTGATGCCCACATCGACCTGCGCCGCCACGCGGTGCGCGCGCGACAGGTTGGTGGTGAAGATGGAGGTCGACAGCCCGTACTCGGTGTCGTTCGCAATCCTGATCGCTTCGTCCTCGGTGTCGAACGGACGGATGTGGCAGCATGGTCCGAAGATCTCCTCGGTCACCGCTGCCGCATCGTCGGCAAGGCCCGTCCAGATCGTCGGCTGCACCCAGCTTCCGCCGGCCAGTTCGGCAGGCATGTCGGGTACACCGCCGCCCGTCACGACCGTTGCGCCTTCGGCCACGGCCTTCGCGTAGTAAGACAGCACCTTGTCGCGATGCTCCTGCGAGATGAGCGGCCCGAAATTGGTCTGATGGTCGGTCGGCGCACCGGGCTTCAGGGACTCTGCTTTGGCCTTCAGGGCGGCCACGAACTGATCGAACAGAGGGCGTTCAACCAGGATGCGCTCTGTGCCGAGACAGACCTGCCCACAGTTCATGAAGGCAGAGCGGCCGATGGCCTCCAGCGTCACGTCCATGTCGGCATCTGCAAAGACGATCGCGCTGTTCTTGCCGCCCAGTTCGAACGACACATCGCGAAGCCCGTAGGCTGCAGACTGCATGATCGCGGTGCCTGTGCGCGTTTCGCCCGTGAATGTGATGGCATCGACGCCGGGATGCTCGGTGAGGGCAGCGCCCGCCGAATTCGGTCCAAAACCGTGAACGACGTTGTAGACGCCCTTCGGAACGCCAACCTCGTTCATGACCTCACCCAGAAGCGTCGCCGTTCCAGGCGTTTCCTCCGAAGGCTTGACGATAACCGCATTGCCGCAGGCGAGGGCAGGCGCCACCTTCCATGTCATGAGGAGGAGCGGGGCATTCCAAGGACAGATCACGCCGATGACGCCCTTGGGGCGCCGGATGGCATAGTTGAGCGCGCCCTTCCCGTCGGGCGTGTGCATTTCGAAGCTCTCGGTCGAACCGCCCTTGATGATGTCGGCAAACGCCTTGAAGTTGGCAGCCCCGCGCGGGATGAACGCGTGCTCCATCGTGCGGCGCGGCTGCCCGGTATCGGCCATCTCCGCAGCGACAAAATCATCAAAACGCCTGGCGATGCCATCGGCAATGGCCCGCATCATGTCGGCCCGTTCCTCGGTGCCCATTTTGCCCCAAGGACCAAGCATGGCCGCACGTGCCGCCTTGACCGCGGCGTCGATTTCCGAGGGACCGCCCTCGACAACATGGCCGATCAGCGAGCCGTCATGCGGACGACGGTTCTCGAAGGTCTTCCCGGTTGTACCGGCAGTAAAAGCCCCGTCGATGAAATGAAGAAATTGGGCCACTTAAGTCTCCAACAGGGCCTTGAGCCCAGCCATTGAAATTGCATCATCCTGTTCAGTGCTGGCGCCCGAGACGCCGATCCAGCCGAGCATCTTGCTCCCATGTCGGACGAGCTGGCCACCGGGCGGAACCCTGCAAGATTTCCACCGGCATCCACCACGGCGATATTGACGGCGACACCCGCTGCATCGGCGGCACGTGCACCTGCAGTCAATGCCGCCTGAATGGCAGACGAGGTCATCATGATGCGCTGCCCCCGAGCGCGACCGGCGGCAGCGGCCGAAGTGCGATGTCGCTCCGGGGAGAGACTCGACAGGCAAGAACAATGCCTGCGGCCTCGTCCGCCTCGGATATTCGGGAGCGCGACATCTTCTGGCTCTGATAGGTACCGCGCGCAATTTGCACGCGACAGATGCCGCATCCGCCGTTGCGGCAACCGACCTTGATACCCGTTCGTCTGGCGCCGATCATGGCAACAAGCAGATTCTGATCGCCGCGGCAGGCAAAGCTGCCGTCCGCGCCGTCAACCTCCACCTTCCAAGTGTCGGACCTCGCCTCTGTCATTGCCGCTCGAACCGATCATCCTCTCGCTCGGGTCGGTTTCCGCCCGTCCCGAACTTCGCTTTACCGGCCCAGCAAATTACCCGCTAATACCATTTCATCGGCCTTCCGATACTCATCGGGCAATTCAAAGGCCCCGGAACAGCGGCGACCGCGCTTGCTGCGCATCAGCAGCCGACAGGAACTTTTCGGTGTAGATGTCCCGCTCGAACAGCCGTCCCTGCATCAGCGCACCGATGCAGGCTTCGATCATCAAGGGCGGACCACAAAGATAGGCCTTGTGTCCCCGGAAATCGTTGTTGAAGGCTTCGACAGCCGCTTCATGCGCAAAGCCGCGCGCACCACGCCAGTCACTGTCCGCCGGCTCGTCGGACAAGACGGGCAGATAGCTGAAATTTGGGTGTGCTGCGGCAAGCGCTTCAAAATCATCATGATAATAGAGTTCAGACCGGTTGCGCTGCCCGTTCACCAGCGTCACCGGATGCGTGCACCCTTCCCCCAGCAGATCGAGGATCATGGACCGCGGACTGGACAAACCGGACCCGCCTGCAAAGAAGATCATCGGGAGATCTGCCGACTTGCGGACGAAGAAACGGCCATAGGGCCCTGTCAGGCGGATATTGTCGCCCGCCTTCAAATGATCGTGCACAAAGCCTGTGCCGGCGCCGCCCAGCACGCGGCGGATGTTGAGTTCTACCAGCCCGGCGTCCGACGGCGCGCTGGCGATGGAGAAAGCCCGCGAGCCGATGCCCTCGGGCAGATGCAAATTCACATATTGCCCCGCCTGGAAGTGGATGCCGTCCGCATCATCGAGTTGCACCCAAACGCCCTTGATCGTCGGCGTCAGATCCTCGATCCGCGCAACAGTGCCGACAAAGTCGCGGATGGGAATGACTTCGGCATCCGGGTCCTCCTCGATCTCGGCTTCGATGGTGACATCACCTTCTACGGTGGCACAACAGGCGAGTGTTTTGCCTTCTTCGCGTTCGAAATCCATCAGCGCGAAGCTGGACGCCTCACCGTGATCCACCTCGCCGTCGAGCACCACGACCTTGCACGTCGCGCACAGGCCGTGGCAGCAGGCGTGCGGCAGATAGACACCGGCGCGCAACGCTGCATCGAGGATGGTCTGGCCATCCTCGATCTCCAGCTCGGCTCCCAAGGGCTCGATCGTCAGCGTATACGACATGCTCAGGCGTCCGGCATCAGACTGTTCAGACCCGGCGTGGACATGATGATTTTGTCCTTATGGCCAATACCATTGTCAGCCAGTGTCGCACCAAAGTCGGGCGTGAAGCTTTTCGGACCGACGGCCCACTCCGCCTTTGCCCAATCGAGCGCGCCAGAATCCGGATCTGGCGCAAGGAGCGGTTTCACCACCTCGTCCAGATACTGACCCAAGGTCATGTCCTTTGGGACGAATGTAATGAACGGAGCGGCAAACAACAGATGCCGATCCCAGCAGAAATAGACAATCTGGCTATCGCCATAGAGCCCGGCATGATCGCGCGGTGCAAAGCGATAATCTCCGATAGCAGTCACAGCCATGGGATATTCCTTTCAAATTTGAGCAGACTCAGACCGATGTCTGGCGCTTCCAGGCTTCGAAGCTCGCCTGGTCGCGGGAGCCCTGATAGTCACCATTGTCCTGCCCGGGGACGAGACCGACCCAGTCCATCCACTTGCCGACGTCCCCGAAATTCGGTGCCTGGAAGAGCTGCGGCATGGGCAACCACGACTGGACATATTTTTCCGGCTCATCGTTGAAGATGTCCATGCAGCCTTCCGAGCAGAAGTGGTACGTCTCACCCTCCAGCTCGACCTGCCGGTGGCAATGCTTTGTCGGATCGCCAGGTTCGGTAAACACAGCCGGCAGCTGGCAGACGTTGCACAGCTGTGCGAGGCCGACATTCGCATAGGGTGTTCCGGCGTCCGCCATCTTGCGGATGTGATCCCAACGCGGCCGGTAATAGCGGTCAAAGGTGTCGGGATATTTGGCGGAAAGCCATTCCATGTCCTCGTCAGACGGTATCCAGCTATGGAATGACGTCCCGAACGACCACTGGTACAGGCCAAGCATCAGCTGATGCGATGTATGCTCGGCTGCCTCGTTTGCGATGTCCCAACCTTTGGGAACCCGGATGCCGTAGCGGGCGAGGTCTCGGAACAGAGCGGACCCGTTCTCGACGCCGTAAATCTGCCACGCTTCCTTCCAGCTCATCACGCGCTTGGGGAGCATATAGTCCATCATCGCACCCACGAGGGTGAGGATACGAAGGCCGCGCCAAAACCACTTGTCGAGCCACTTCTGCACGATGGGCAGATTGTCCGGGTCCTGCTCCAGCATGAACTTGATGCATTCCAGGCCCAGCGTCATGTGACGTGCTTCATCCGACTGGGCGGAGAAGCCGAACGTGACCGTCGCCATGTCGCCATTATAGGCGGCACCCGACATGAAGGGCACGAACAGGAGATTGGTCAGGACATATTCAAAAGCGAAGCCGATCGCGGTGATGAACTCGAACGGCCCGCCCGCCATCGCGTCGTCGAAGAAGGACCGCGGAACGGTGTTGTACCACAACCGGTCCCGCTGCTGTGCAAAGGCATGGAAGCCGTCATAATATTTATTGTAGTTCGAAATCGCGTGGATCTGCGTTTGCGCATGGCGGATTTCGTCAAGCGACTGCATCTGACAGGCCACCTGGGTGCCGACGCCCTCGAATTCCCGGCCAATGCGCGCGAAGCCCTTGTGCGCGGCATATTCGCCGGGGCTGATCGCCTGGAGAAACAGCTTGAGCGCTGTCAGGTACCGCGCATCCGTAATGTTGAGATGGCCGTTATTCTGCGCATGCGCGTCCACGATCGCGTAGAATTTCCGTTCTTTTTCAGCCTGATACTTCCAATAGGCGTCCATCGTCAGGCGGAACGGGTCTTCCCATTTGTCCCAGTCATGGATCTTGATCCCCTCATATTTCGTATAGGGGAAAATCTTGTCTCTCGGCTGATAGCTCGGATCCCAACCCAGATCGCGGGTGAGATATGCGTAGCGTTCCTTGATCCCCAGCTTCGGGGTTTTGACCGGCATGTCCATGGCTATGCGCTCCTAATTTAGCTGTTCCAGCTCAGGGTGAGGCAGTCATCGTCTTCGTCGACGTGACCGGACAAGGTGATGAGGTTGATGTGCAGTTCCTGGAGATCGAAATCGCGGCCGATCTGGTTCTCGACGGTAGCCCGATTGATGACCATCCTGTTGGGCGCCGAGACCTTGACCATGGCCGGCTGGTCTTCGGAACTCGCCTCGGGATTGTCGATCAGGATCGCGTCGATGATCGGTCGGGTTTCCTCATTGACCTGAAAGGCGATGAACACGGTTGACATGATGCGTTCCTCCTCAGGCCTTGACGCCGGCTTTGGCGAGCCGTGCGTTGAGATCATCAAGCACCTGGCCAAGCACGGTGTCGGCGTCGCGCCCGATGGCTTGTTCGACCGGCGGGAGGAGGGCGGCCATGGCGCGCCCGCTCCATTCCGAAACCCAGCCCGCTACCGTCGCCGCGTTCGCACCACTCTCCGCAGCTGCGGTCTTGATGACAGAGTCGACCCACTTCCGGCCTTCGGTGCTCCAGTCGGTGAGAACTGGGTGAGCATCGAAATGGGCGCCGCGCCGTCCATCGCAAAGCGACCGTCGATGACGGCGTCGAAAATCGCCGGGTAGAGCAGACCGTCGATGACGACATTCTGTGCGACGAACAGCTCGAACGGGTCGCGGACGATCAGCGTATCTTCGACCAGCCGACGGAGCGGCTGCCACGCTTCGGCTTCCATCCACGCGGTCTTGCCCGCAGCCAGCGCCTCGGTCCCGCCGAGCAACAGACCGATGCGCGAAAGATACTGCGCGACTGCCAGGTTATCCATGCCGTGATAGAGGCAGGGCTGCGTGAACGTGACGCCAAATCCATAGCCGGCAATCAGCACATTGTTCTGGTTGGCACCCCATGCGGCATGGCGCAGCGGAATGAGCAGATTGAGGATCGAAGCGCGCAGATCATCGGGAATCGAGGCGTGCAGCGCGCGGCTTTCCACGAGCGCGAACGCGCCTTCGGCCGCCTCCTGCTGGCGCGCGCGGGCAAGCACATAGCTGCTGTAATAATACTGGCGCGGATCCTTGAACGCGTGCCAGTCCTCCATCACCACTTTGGAAATCGTGGGGTCGTAGAGCGTCTGGTCCGGCGCCCAGGTGGGGCGATAATGGAGGTTCTCAACCGCTTGAATGTCGTAGGAACCTTCCTGATAGCGGGAGGCCACCTTGTCGCCAAAACGGCGGACAAGGTGATCAAACGCCTTGCGCTTAGGTTCGATGGCAACAGTCTTGAGATCAATCTGCATGACAGTTCATCCTGTTTAAATGAGTGTGGCGTTCAGATGCGCCGCTGCACGTCGGAGGGGAGCCAGCCGATCGCCTGCTCCGCCTCATTGGCTGCCTCCGTCCGCGCCTCGGTTACGATTTCCACCCCATTGATCCGGCAGAATTCTTCGAACGCAGGCGGCGGGAGCATTAGTTCCAGGGCAAGCGAAAGATCGCCGACACCATATTCAAACTCGATGATCCCATTGCGCTCGCCCGTCACCCGGACGAGGTTGCGAGGCGCGGCGGCGGCGGACATCAGGTGTACACCGAGAGGAAGGTGTCGTGCAGTTTGCGCTGGGGATAGTCGAGCCCGCCATTGGCAAAACCTTCGAAATCCCAGGTCAGCGTCTCATAGTCCGGATAGGGCAGATAGCCCCCCTGGAACGTTTCGAAGCGATTGCCCGACGGGTCCCACGCGTAGATGGTGCCGCCGCGCGTGACGCCGTGGCGCGTCGGACCGATATCAACCGGCACATCGTTCATCGCCATGATGTCGGCGGCGCGTATCACCTTTTCCCAACTCTCCAGCAGGAAGGAGCAGTGGTGCAGCTTGCCCGGCTCGGGATTTTCAACGAGCGCGATATCGTGAACCTTTTGCCCGCAGGACAGCCAGATGCCCAGTTCGCTCTCGCCGTCGGGGCCCATGACGCGCTCGACGAGGTAGAAGCCGAGAATATCGATGAAGATCTTCTTCACCGCAGCAATATCGGGCCCGTAGAGCAGCGCGTGATCGAACCGGACAGGCGCGATGCCATGCTCGGCCTGCGCATTCCACGGCGGCGGATTGAGCTGCGTCATGCCGTTGCCGACGATCGTCTTGGTGGCGTAGAGCTCGATCAAATGACCCGACGGGATCGTAAAGCGGACCCTGCGGCCGGTTTCGAGCAGGTCGCCCGCGGGGGCGACCTCCGTCGCGATGCCGGCGGCTTCCAGCTTTTCCTTGAATCCATCGAGCGTCGCTTCGTCGCGAACCTTGAACGCCATGAAATCCAGCCCGGCTGAATCGGCTTCGCGGAGGATGATGCTGCTGTGGTCGCGCTCATCCCAGCATTTGAAATAGACGCGGCCCGATGCATCGCGGCCCGTCTCGACGAGACCCATGACGTCGCGGTAGAAGTGAACTGCCTTGTCCAGCTCAAGCACGCGGATTTGCGCGTGGCCCGGACGCATTACACCTTCAAGTGCCATCTTCCTTCCTCTCCCAATCCTGTCGCCGCGGGTCCTACGCGCGCGTCATCAATTGATAAGCAAGGACTGTGCCAGTTTCAGGGTCGGCATTTCCCCTTGATAATCCGTGAGTCTGCCGAAGGGGGATGCGCGCGCATTTGACAATTCTGTCACTCGACACGGACCGCTTTACAATCCTGTCAATCACCCTTGGCCAGTCTGGCGAGCTGGGGATCGAGCTTCTGCATGCGATAAGCCAGTTGCCGCCGCGTCATGTTCAAAAGCTTCGATGCAGCGGTCACATTGCCTCCCGCCCGGGTCAGCGCCAGCGACACCAGCATGGCCTCCTGAGCGTCCAGGTCAGCCCCGAGGTCGAGCAGTTCGACGGCAAGTTGCTGCTTGCGAATTTCCGCGTCCTCGCTCTTGCAGGGAGACGGTTTCGTCACATGGCTTGCCGCCAGATCCTGTAGCACAGGCGGCAGATGCTCCACGCCGATTTCTTCGCCATCTGCCGCCAGAAGCACCGCGCGCTCCATGAAATTCTCAAGCTCGCGGACATTGCCCGGCCAGTGATAGACCTCCAGCGCATGGCGCGCCCGCTCGGTAAGGCGCGTCACGGGCTTGCCATATTGGGGCGCAAAGCGGACGAGAATCGCTTCGCACAACAAGGCAACGTCGCCGGGCCGATCGCGAAGCGGCGGGATCGTGATAGGATAGGTCGCCAGCCGGTAATAGAGGTCGGATCGGAACCGGCCGTGGCGCATCGCCTCCGCCAAGTCGACATTGGTCGCGGAAATCAGTCGGACATTGACCTTCATTGGCTTGTCGTCGCCCAGTCGCTCCAGCTCACCGGTCTGGAGCACGCGCAGCAGCTTGGCTTGAGCCGCGAGCGGCAGCTCACCTACTTCATCGAGGAAAATGGTTCCGCCGTCCGCGCGTTCGAAGCGGCCCTGCCGTGTTTCGACGGCACCCGTATAGGCGCCTCGTCGCACGCCGAACAGCTCGGCCTCGACGAGCTCCGCCGGGATCGCCGAGCAATTGACGGCAACAAAGGGCCCGTTGCTTTCGCGGGAATGTTCGTGGAGCCAGCGCGCAAAGACTTCCTTGCCCACGCCGGTCTCTCCGAGCAACAGAACGTTGATGCCGCCGCTCGCAGCTTTGCCGAGCAGGTGAAATGCCTCCGCGAAGGCCGGCGATGCTCCCACGATATTCTCGGGCTTCGGGAACGGCGCACTGGCCCGCAGGGACGGACTTTCGCGACGGAGGCGACGGAGTTCCTCTTCGATTTCGATCTGGCCAGCGTCGTCTGTTGCGTTGAGGAGTGTCTCGACAAAAGCCTTGTCTTCCCAGAGTTCAGCCGGCTTCCCGACGGCGATGCAACGGGAATGACCGCCGCACGCGCACTGACTTTCCTGAAAGATCACGAGGCGCTTGAAGAATTCCGTCGCGTAGCCCGAGGCATAACCGGTCGCCGCCCAGCATGCGCCTGGATACCCCTCATCGAGCGGCAAACCCTGATCGAGATGTGCGATGGCTTCCCAGCTCGAGTTCCAATGGACATAACCCTCAAAAGAGCCGCTTTCCCAGTCGATCTCGGCTTCGACGATGTGCGCCTGTGTCACGCCTTCAAGGGCGTGAAGCGCCGGGCCGATACAGAACACGTCGTAGTCCTCGGCATGCCCCTGATGCTTCGAAGCGACCTTCGCATCCTGACGGCCGCATTCAAACCCCATGCGCCAGAACATCGCCCGTGTCCGTGCAATGCCCATTTGTTCAATCATTTCGCGGCGCATCGAGCTCAGGCCTTTGGTGTGAAACAGGACCATGCGGGACTGGTCCAGCCAGATCTGCCCCTGTGCAGGCGCAAACTCGAGCCGACCCCGCAGGTCAAATCGCTCTATCAGGCTGTGTTCGTCCACCCCGACCCCTCCGCTCTACCGATGTCCGCCCGAAGGCGCCCCGTTTTCCTTGCACTTAGCGCAAACAGGAAAGGGTTGCACTGCGTTTGCAGTGCAACCCCATTGCAACCGAGGTCGGGCGCTCAGAACTTGAAGCCGACGCGGGCATACCATTCACGCGGACGGCTGAAATTGCCGTCGATCACGCCAGAGACCGGAATGGACGAGCCAGCCGTCACATAGCGCGGGTCGGTCAGGTTGGTTCCTCCGAGCGTCACTGCGCGTTCCGCGAGCGAGTCTCCGGAGAAGACCGAAATGGCAATCGGCACTTCCTGCGCGCTTTCGGCACGCTTCTGAGCCGTAACGACAATCTCCTCAATTCCGCCGGAATTATCTTCAGTTGTAGCGCCCTGCGCAAATGCGGGCATCGCCAGCACCCGTGCCGAAGAAGCCAAAAGGATTGCTCCCAGGGTTCTTGAATTCGCCATTCCACCCCCCCTGTCCTCATCGGCCTGTGGCCGCCTGACGAGCGGTTCTTCACAGACCAATTCCTTCGTCGGGCTTGGTAGCGCGCGCGATTGATTACTTTCCAATACCAATTTATGCGTTAAGTGATGCGGATTAGGTAATCCTATCGGAGGCGCGGCGTGGCAATGAAATTTGCGAACAGGGTCGACTTGCGGCACCTGCGTTACTTCGTCTCGATTGTCGAAAATGGCAGTTTTCGCGCGGCTGCCGAAGAACTGAACATCTCCCAGCCACCGCTCACCCGCCAGATTCAACAGCTTGAACAGATCGTCGGCACGCCGCTGCTGTTGCGGAGGGCTAGCGGCATCCAGCCCACCGAAGCGGGTGCGTCTCTCGCGACGGAGGCGACCAACATTCTTGCTTTGGTGGAACGCGCCTGCACCAATGCCGGGTTGATCGGCGCAGGCCAGCTTGGGCGGCTGGACGTGGGGGTCTTCGGTTCTGCCGTGCTGGACATCGTACCGCGCATCGTGCTCGATTTCCGGAACCGCCACCCGGACGTTGAAGTCGTGCTGCACAATATGGATCGCGAGACACAAGTGAAGGCTCTGCGCGAGCGCCGCATCGAAGTCGGCTTCAATCGCTTTTTCGAAGATCAGCGGGAACTGATCTGGCAGCCGGTCGTGCGCGAAAAAATGCTGATCGCGGCGCCGAGCAACCACCCGCTTACTGCGCAGGCGAGTGTCAGCTTGCGGGATCTCGCTGGCGAGCCCCTGATTTTCTATCCCCGCAACTCGGGTCCCGGCGGCTTCAGCAACTATCTGCTGCGCCTGTTCCACAGCCTCAACATAGAACCAAACATCGTCCAGACCGTGGACGACGTCGTGGCGGCTGTATCGTTCGTCTCCAGCGGCCTCGGCATCACACTAGGGGTTGAATCCGCGCAGAACCTGCGCTTGCCCGGCGTCACCTATGTGCCGCTCACCGAAGGCGAGGCCAGCGCGTTCGACCTCAGCGTCATTTACCGGGCCACCGAGCATTCGCAGGTTCTGGACGCGTTTCTGGAATCTGTGCGCGCCATTTCGAACACCAACTGAAAAGAGGTTCCGCACCATGCCGGAACGAACCAACGAACGGGACGCAGCGATCGAGGCGCACGCGCTGCGCCTGTTTGCGGCGCGCAAGAACGGCACGACGACCGATCTGGTCACGCTCACATCGCCGGATATCACCCCTCCGGAGGCGCGCCGGATTGCGGCGGCAACCCTTGCGAAATGGGGTCAGCCAATCTGCGGAATCAAGTTGGGCTATACCAGCGAAGCGATGCGTCGTCAGATGGGCATCAGCCAGCCCAATTTCGGACGGCTGACCCCGGACATGGACTTTTCGAACGGCACCATCGCGCCGCTTGTTCACCCGCGCGCTGAACCCGAAGTGGCGCTCAGGATCGGTCGAGACATCGGCACACACACGGACAGTGCAGGCGATCCGATACAGCTCGTAGATGCGGTTTTCCCCGCCCTGGAGATCGTCGATACGCGGTATCACGATTACGTCTTTCGCTACGAAGACAATGTCGCCGACAACAGTTCCGCTGCCGGATTTGTACTCGGCGCGCCTCAGGTTCCTCAAGTGCTGCTCGATGATGGCTTAG
>CAZGVX010000063.1:0-12868 GCA_964529225.1 uncultured Sphingobium sp. | reverse complement strand
AGAAGCGGATGATGTCCCTCGACAATGCCTTTTCGGACGAGGATGTCGCGGATTTTGTCGGCAGAGTGCGGCGTTTTCTGAACCTTGCGAAGGATGCACCCGTAACTCTTACTGCGGAGCCCAAGATAGACGGCCTTTCCTGTTCTCTTCGCTTCGAAAAGGGCATTTTGGTCCGCGCGCTCACACGCGGGGACGGTCAGATCGGTGAAGACGTGACCGCTAATGTCCGCACGATTCCTGACGTCATCCAAGAGCTTCGATCAGGTGGCAACGCATGGCCAAGAGTACCAGAGGTCTTCGAGGTGCGCGGCGAAGTTTACATGGAAAAGCAAGCATTTAGTGACATAAATGCGGGACTCATGGAACAGGCGAGGCATTCAGCGGATGAGCGAACCCATTCCTTCGATGCCTCTGCCGTTCGCCAGTTCGCAAATCCTCGCAATGCTGCTGCCGGTTCGCTGCGGCAGAAAGATGTGTCGGTGACCGCTACACGCCCGCTACGGTTTTTTGCCCACGGCTGGGGCGCAGTGTCAGAGTTCGGAGCAGAAACCCAGAAGGACGCGATGGACCAGATTGCCGCCCTTGGATTTCGCGTGTCGGACCTACTCAAACGCGTTGCCACGTTGGAAGAGGCGCTCGAGCACTATCGTAATATCGAGCGCAAACGCGCTGATCTGCCTTATGATATCGACGGCGTTGTTTACAAGGTCGACCGGCTCGATTGGCAGGAGCGGCTTGGCTTCGTCGCCAAGGCGCCGCGCTGGGCGATCGCGCACAAATTTCCGGCGGAGCGAGTCGAGACGACGCTGGAAGCCATCGACATACAGGTCGGCCGGACCGGCAAGCTGACCCCGGTGGGGCGCTTGAAGCCCGTTACCGTCGGCGGGGTGGTCGTCTCCAACGTGACCCTTCACAACCGCGACGAGATCGCCCGGCTCGGCGCGCGGCCCGGCGACCGGGTGGTGGTGCAGCGGGCGGGCGATGTCATCCCGCAGATTGTCGAGGTGCTGAGCCGCGAGGAGGCGCGCGCGCCCTTCGCTTTTCCGGATCATTGCCCGGTCTGTGGTTCGGAAGCGGTGGCGGAGGAGGGCGAGGTCGACGTGCGCTGCACGGGCGGTCTCATCTGTCCGGCGCAACGCATTGAGCGGCTTCGTCATTTTGTCAGTCGCGGCGCGCTCGACATTGATGGGCTCGGCGAAAAGACGATCGAGGAATTTTACGCGCTTGGCTGGCTCGACCGGGGGCCTGCCGATATTTTCAGGCTGAAGCAGCATCGGGACGAACTTCTGACCCGCGAAGGGTGGAAGGATAAGTCTGTGGATAACCTGTTGATCGCTGTGGAAAACCGCCGCCAGCCGGATGCCGCGCGGCTGCTGTTCGGGCTCGGCATCCGCCATGTCGGCGCGGTGACGGCGCGCGATCTGTTGAAGCGGGTGACGACGCTGTCCGATCTTCGTGCCCTGGCGGAGCGCGCGCGCGCGGGCGATGTGGAGGCGATCGAGGCGCTGACGGGCATTGACGGCATCGGCCCGGCCGTGGTCGAGGCGCTTGGAGACTTTTTTCACGAGCCCCACAACGTCGCGGCCTGGGACGATCTGCTCTCGGAGGTGTCGCCCCCGCCTTATGTGGTCGAGACGCGCGCCAGCGAAGTCTCCGGCAAAACCGTTGTCTTCACCGGCGCGCTCGAGACGATGAGCCGCGATGAGGCAAAAGCGCAGGCGGAGGCGCTGGGCGCCAAGGCGGCGGGCTCTGTGTCCGCAAAAACCGATCTGGTCGTTGCCGGTCCCGGCGCCGGGTCCAAACTCAAGAAGGCCGAGGAACTCGGTATAAGGGTGATCGACGAGGCGGCGTGGGCCGCGATCGTGGCGGCGACCAGAGGCGCCTGAACGCCGGGTCAGTCGGCCCTTGCTATCAGCAGCTTGTCGATCTTGCGGCCGTCGAGGTCGACGATCTCGAACCGCCATCCCGCTTCCTCGAAATGCTCGCCGACATCCGGCAGGTGACGCAGGATCGAGAGGACATAGCCCGCAGCGGTCGCATAGTCGCGGTCTTCCGGCAGCGGCAGTTCGAGCCGCTCGGCCAGTACGTCGATCGGCATCTGCCCGGACACGAGCAGCGAGCCGTCGTCCCGCTCGACAAGATTCGGCTCGTCATACAGATCCTGGTCGGAGGCGAACTCGCCGGCAATGGCGGAGAGCAGGTCGGCAGGCGTCACCAGCCCTTCGAAATGCCCATATTCGTCATGGACCATCACCATCGGCACGTCCGCGCCCCGCAACGTCTCCAGCGCGTCCATCGCATCGACCTGATCGGGCACGATCGCGGCGGGGCGGGCGAGTGCGCGCAGGTCCACGGGTTCGCCGCGCAGCAGCGCCGCCATGATGTCGCGTGCCTGCACGATGCCGATGATCCGCTCGACATCGCCCTCGGCAATCGGCAGGCGCGTGTGCGGTGTTTTCAGCAGCGCCTCGCGCACCTTGTCGGCATCGGCGTCGGCGTCAATCCAGTCCACCTGCGGCCGGGGCGTCATCACGGTCCTGACCGGCTGATCGGCGAGGCGGACGACGCCGGAGATGATCGCGCGTTCGCTTTCCTCGATCACGCCCGCGCTGCTCGCCTCGGCGACGATGAGGTGCAGCTCCTCGGCGGTGACGTGTGCGTCCGCATCGCGCTTGAGGCCCATGAGCCGAAAGATCGCCGCGCTTGACGCATCGAGCAGCCAGCCGAGCGGGCCGGCTGCCTGTGCAAGCCACATCAGCGGGCGCGCGGCCAGTGTGGCGATGGCTTCCGGGTTGCGCAGGGCCAGCTGCTTGGGGACCAGCTCGCCGATGATGAGCGACACATAGGTCGTTGCGATGATGGCGATGGCAAAGCCGATGCTCTGCGCCAGCGCGCTATCGCTGATGAGGAGGGCAAGGCGCTCGCCAATGGGTCCGCCCAGCTTCTCGCCCGAATAGGCGCCGGCAAGAATGGCGATGCCGGTGATGCCGATCTGGACGGTGGACAGAAACCGCCCAGGGTCGGCGCGCAGGGCAAGCGCCACCTTCGCGCCGCTGTTTCCGGCGTTGGCAAGGCCCTGAAGCCGTGCCGAACGCGCCGACACGATGGCTAGCTCCGACATGGCGAACACGCCATTCAGAACGACGAGCGCGAGGATGATCGCGACATCGACCCAGGGGAAAGGGGTGACTGGCGGGTGAAGGTTCATTGTCCGGCAGCCGCCTCATGCCGGTAATTGCCCGTCTGGACAAGCTTTAGGTGCCGGGCGGCGGCTACCAGCTCCCGTAGCCCGGCGTGCCACTGCCGTCCGCGTCCCATCGCTCCGGCCGGTGACGGGCGATGCGCGGGCGGCGGCGCAGGTGGAGGATCGTCCAGTCGCCTTCGTCATGCCGCGCGGCGAGGCGCAGTCCCGCGCGGCGGCACGCGCCCGACACCGCCTCGGCCTGCGCGTTGAGCATCCCGGCAAGGACGAGCGATCCGCCATCGGCCAGATTGGCGGCAAAGGCTGGCGCAAGCGCGATGAGCGGCCCGGCCAGGATGTTGGCGATGATCAGATCATAGGGCGCGCGGACGACGATGGCGGCCGCGCTCATGCCGGATGCGACCGCGAGGTCGAGCTGACCCTGGCCGGCGCCTTCCGGCACGCTGTTCAGCGCCATATTCTCCCGCGTGGTCAGGATGGCGGCCGGGTCGAGATCCGCCGCCATGGCAAAGGCGCGCGGCCACAGGGCTAGCGCCGCGAAGGCCAGAACGCCCGAGCCTGTTCCGATATCGGCGATGTTGCCAAAGCGATGCCCGCGCACGCGCAGCCCGTCGAGCATGGCAAGGCAGCCGCGCGTCGTCTCGTGCTGGCCGGTGCCGAACGCCTGACCCGCCGGAATGAGAAAGCTGATGCGCCGGGGGTCGGGGTCATCGGCCGGGCTGTTGCGGACGTGAAAGCGACCCGCCGTGATCGGCGGCAGTCCGGCCTGGCTGAGCGATACCCAGTCCTCGTCTGCGATCCGTTGCAGGGCGCCTTCCGGTTCGCTGGCCAGTTCGAGCAACGCAACCATGCGCGCGACGAGCGCCTTGCGCGGTTTGCGCTCGAAATAGGCCTGCAACTGCCATTGGTCGTCATCCGGTTTGTCGGACGAGGCGGCAAAGGCGATGGCTGGCGCTGCGGCCTCTGCCGCGAACAGCTCGTCAAGCGCGCTGTCCAGCGATTCGGCCTGTGCGCGACGGCAGGGCAGGGTGAGCAGCCAGGCGCCGCTCGCTTTCGGCGAAGATGGTCCGGTTCGCTCTGTCGACATTGGCCGCGCTTAAACGGCTGGGCTGGCGCTGCCAAGCCGTCAGGCGGCGACTTCGCGGAATTCCTGCGTATTGTTGCGCAGCGAATCGATCGAGCTTGCCACATCGGCAAAGCCCGTTTCGAGTGTGTCGATCTCGGAGGCGACAACCTCCGTATCCTGCCGGATGGCGGAGATGTTGCTGGACATGGAATCGGCGGCCAGCGCGGTTTCATCGACGGCCGCGGTGATCATCGTGACGGTATGCGCCTGCGCGTCCATGGCGTCGCGGATGCGCGCGCCCATCGCCTGCACTTCCTCGACGGTCGATCGGATGCGCTCGTTCGTCTCGACGGAATGGCGGGTGGCCGCCTGAATGTCGATGATCCGCTGCGCGATGTCGTCGGTGGCCCGCGAGGTCTGACTGGCGAGGCTCTTCACCTCCTGCGCCACGACGGCGAAGCCGCGCCCGGCGTCGCCTGCGCGCGCCGCCTCGATCGTGGCGTTGAGCGCCAGCAGATTCGTCTGGCCGGCAATGTCGCGGATGAGGCTGAGGATCGACTCGATTGACTGGGCATGCTCGGAAAGGGCGGCGGACATGGCGACCGCGTCGACGGCCTGCGTCGATGCGCGCGCGGCGATGTCCGCCGACGATTCGACCACGGAGCGCGCGTCGCCGATGGCGCGGATGAGTCCCGCCGACGTGCGTGCGGCCTCCCGCATGGCGAGCGCCGACTGTTCGGCCGCTGCGGCAACCTCGGAGGCCTTGTCCAGCATGCCGCGCGTGGCCGCCGAAGCCCCTCGTGCCTGCTCGCGCAGCTTGAGGCCGCGTCCGGCGACTTCCGCCAGGTTGCCGACGATGTTCGCGTCAAAGCGTTGCTGCCGTTCCGCCCGCCGCCTTTCAAGGTCCTTGCGCTGTATCCGCAGAACCTCCGAAAGCATCGCTATGTTGCGGAAATTGTCCAGCACCGGGGCAGTCGTGACGAGCGCCTTGAGATGTTCGTCCTTCAGCGAGCCCGTGAGATTATCGACCATCGCCGTGAATATCCGGTCGCCCATTATCGCGTTGGTGAAGGCAAAGGGCGTATCGCCGATCTTAGCCGTCCACTTGATCTGCGCGACTTTTTTGGCGGCGGCGACCCATTCGTCCTGATCCAGCGCACCCATTTGTGTCTCGAGCATCGCCCGGTATTGACGGGCCAGTTCCGCGGCGATCTCGCCGTCAGGCGCCAGGGGCTCCTGGTTGACGGAGCAAAGCGTCGCTACGGACTCGGTGACGATGTCGTCCAGATAGGGAGAGACAATCCCCAATATCTGCCGCGCCAACGGCGCCAAACGGGCACGTGTGGCCTCGTTCGTCTGCGCCATCGGAGATTTTGTTATATTTCTCACGTGCCGGACACCCTCTCGAGCCTCACAATGACCAGTCCTTCGTTACCGATGCCTAATACAACTGCGGTTAACAGGCCGTTTCCAATGTCATGCGCGCGACGGGTTTTCAGTGACATGGCGAGGCGGACCCGGCGCTGACTCGACATTTGCAATGCTGTGCGATTGCGCTAAGGAAAGCGCGATTTTGACCAGTATAAGGGACGATGATAGGATGGCGACGTCGGGAGCGAAGCCGGGGGGACGCCCGCTTTCACCGCATCTGTCGATCTGGCGGTGGGGTCCGCACATGACGATCTCGATTCTCCACCGGGTGTCGGGGGACGGGTTGGCGATCGTCGGTGCAATGGGACTTGTCTGGTGGCTGTTCGCCGCCGCGACCGGCCCTGCTTATTACGCTTTCTTCCTCAGCGTCGCCTCGGCCTGGTATGGTCAGGTGGTGCTGATCGGCCTCACCTGGGCCTTTTTCGAGCATCTGCTGTCCGGCCTCCGGCATTTCGTTCTGGACGCAGGGGCCGGCTACGAGCTTCAGACCAATAAGATGTGGTCGACCCTGCTGCCGCTCGCGGCGATCTTCGCAACGGCCGCCCTGTGGGCCGCCATCTACATGAGGGCGTTCTGATGGGTGGCGGCACGCGCGTCGGCCGGGTTCGCGGCCTTGGATCGGCCCGTCATGGGTCGCGTCACTGGATCGACCAGCGGATCACGGCGGCTGGCAACATCATCCTGGTGATCTGGCTGATCGCCAGCCTGCTCATTCTGCCAGGTCTCGATTATGGCGCGGTGACGGGCTGGCTGGCGCAGCCGCTGGTTGCGGTGCCGATGATGCTGATGGTGGCGAATGTCTTCTGGCATCTGCGGCTTGGCCTTCAGGTGCTGATCGAGGACTATATCCACGCGGAGCCGGGCAAGCTCGCGGCGCTGCTGCTCCTCAACTTCTATGCGGTGGCGGGCGCGGCGCTCGGCATCTTTTCCATCGCCAGGATCGCATTTACGGGGACAGCCGGCTGATGCCAGACACTTCTTCAAGCCCAGCCTACAAGATCATCGACCACAGCTATGACGTCGTCGTTGTCGGCGCGGGCGGCTCGGGCCTGCGCGCGACCATGGGCGCGGCCGAGGCGGGGCTCAAGACCGCCTGCGTCACCAAGCTGTTCCCGACGCGCAGCCATACCGTCGCGGCGCAGGGCGGCATCGCCGCTTCGCTCGGCAACAATACGCCTGATCACTGGACCTGGCATATGTATGACACCGTCAAGGGGTCGGACTGGCTGGGCGATCAGGATGCGATCGAATATATGGTGCGTGAGGCACCCGCCGCCGTCTATGAACTCGAACATGCCGGCGTGCCGTTCAGCCGCAACGACAATGGCACCATCTATCAGCGGCCCTTTGGCGGCCACATGCAGAATATGGGCGCAGGCCCGCCGGTCCAGCGCACCTGCGCCGCTGCCGACCGCACCGGCCATGCGATGCTGCACGCGCTCTATCAGCAGTCGCTGAAATATGACGCCGACTTCTACATCGAATATTTCGCGCTCGATCTCATCATGGAAACCGGCGCCAACGGTCAGAAGGAATGCCGCGGCGTCATCGCCTTGTGCATGGAGGATGGCTCGCTCCATCGCTTCCGCGCCCAGGCCGTCGTTCTGGCGACGGGCGGCTATGGCCGCGCCTATTTCTCGGCGACTTCGGCCCACAGCTGCACCGGCGATGGCGGCGGCATGGTGCTGCGCGCCGGGCTGCCGCTCCAGGATCTCGAATTCGTGCAGTTCCACCCGACCGGCATCTACGGCGCGGGCGTCCTCATTACCGAGGGAGCGCGGGGCGAGGGCGGCTATCTCACCAATTCCGAGGGCGAGCGTTTCATGGAACGCTATGCCCCCTCGGCCAAGGATCTCGCCAGCCGCGACGTGGTGTCGCGCTCCATGGCGATGGAGATGCGCGAGGGGCGCGGCGTCGGGCCGCACAAGGACCATATCTATCTCCACCTCGACCATATCGACCCCAAGGTGCTGGCCGAGCGCCTGCCGGGCATTACCGAGAGCGGCAAGATCTTCGCGGGCGTCGATCTGACCCGCCAGCCGCTGCCGGTCACGCCGACGGTGCACTACAATATGGGCGGGGTGCCCTGTAACTATCATGGGCAGGTCGTCACCAAGGTCGGCGATGACCCCGAGGTGATCGTGCCCGGTCTCTACGCGGTGGGCGAGGCGGCGTGCGTTTCCGTCCATGGCGCCAATCGCCTTGGCTCGAACTCGCTGATCGACCTCGTTGTGTTTGGGCGTGCGACGGGTCTCCACCTCAAGGAGACGCTGAAGTCCGGTGCGGCGCAGAAGCCGTTGCCAGCGGACTCGGCGGATATGGCGCTGGCGCGACTCGACCGTTTCCGCCATGCCAAGGGTGGTTCGCCCACCGCCGATATCCGGCTCGACATGCAGCGCACCATGCAGAAGCATGCCGCCGTGTTCCGTGACAGCGCGCTGCTGACCGAGGGCGTCGCGCTGATGCAGAAGGTCAACAAGCGGCTGGAGGATGTTGCCGTTAGCGATCGCTCGCTGATCTGGAACACCGATCTTGTCGAGACGCTGGAACTCGACAATCTGATGTCGCAGGCGATCTGCACCATCACCGGCGCGGAGGCCCGCAAGGAGTCACGCGGCGCCCATGCGCATGAGGACTTCCCCAATCGCGACGATGCGAACTGGATGAAGCATACGGTGAGCTGGTTCGAGGGCTGGGGCGGTTCGGGCGGCAAGGTTAGCCTCGATTACCGGCCGGTGCACGATTACACGCTCACGGACGAGGCGACCTACATCGAGCCGAAGGCGCGCGTGTATTAAGCAGTCTTCCATCAGGTAGCGATCGATCAATGAATATAGGGAGGGGCGTCCGCCGGGCGCCCCTTTTTTACGTGCCAAGCGTGTCGGATAAAGCTCTGAAATTTCGCGGCGGGGCCGGTGCCGCTCGGGATCAATAATAAAGAAACGCGGGGGAGGGCGCATCTGCGCAACAACACAGGGCGCGAGCAGCTCGCTCCCCCGCTTTGGCCCGCGCTGGTGCCGGTCTTCCCGGCGGCGTCCTCTCCCGCAATTCTTTTAATAGCGCGGCCGACGCCTCCTTAGCGGATTTCGCGGGCATAAAAAAGGGGCCGCCATAAAAATGACGGCCCTTTACGAGTTTTAGGAGAGGATGCCTGAAAGGCACTGTCTAAATAGGTCGTTACCAGTTTTGCTGCAAGTGCGAATAAGGCCTTCGCGATTGCAAACTTTGCAACTCGTTCGCAAGGTGCGGTAATAGCTCAGCTTTCCGCGAACGTATCGCAAGTTTCGGGGTTTCCGCTCTCCAGGCCGCGCCTTAGCCAGGCCATGCGCTGTTCGCTGCTGCCGTGGGTGAAGCTGTCCGGCACGGGGGTGCGGCCTGCGCTGCGTTGCAGCGTATCGTCGCCGATCGCCTGGGCGGCGCGCAGCCCTTCCTCGACATCGCCGGGTTCCAGCGCGCCCGAAACCTTGGCCCATACGCCAGCATAACAGTCCGCCTGCAGCTCCACCTTCACCTGAAGCGCATTGGCGGCCGCCGAATCGATCCGGCGCTGCGCTGCGTTCACCTTGGCGAGTGTGCCGGTGAGGTCCTGAATGTGGTGGCCAACCTCATGGGCGATGACATAGGCTTGCGCGAAATCGCCCGGCGCGCCGAACCGGTCCTTGAGCTCATCGAAAAAGCTGGTGTCGAGATAGACCTTGGCATCCGTCGGGCAATAAAATGGTCCCATCGCCGACTGTGCGGCACCGCAGCCGGAGATGCCGTCGCCGGTGTAGAATACGAGCGTGGTCGGCTGATAGCGGCTGCCCGACCGGGCGAACAGCTCGCCCCAGACCCGTTCCGTCGAGCCCAGCACCTTGAGCGACCAGTGCTGCACCGCGCTGAGCTCAGTCGGATCGCGCGCGGTGGAACTGGCGCCCGGCTGAAAGCCGCCGCCGCTTGCGCCGGTCATCGGTCCGACGAGGCTGCCAAGTCCGCCCAGCCCGCCGGACACCGCAACAAACAGCAGCACGGCCGCGATGCCGAGGCAGCCGAATCGCGTGCCGACGAGCGGCAGCAGCAGGCCAAGCAGATTGCCGCCGCCGCCGAAGCCGCCAAAGCCCCTTCCGCCCGACTGCACCTCGAAATTGCTGCTTTCCCGTTCGTCGTCGAGGCGCATCGTCTGTCTCCCTTTGCCCTGCAATTTACGGTCGCCCGTAGGGCAAGAAAAGCCCGGAGGCGCTTTTGCTCCCGACGTGCTGGAACCGCGGCCCGCTTTCATCTATTTGGCAGTGCAGCATGGACAGGCCGAGACAGCTTCCGAATCGCGCGGCACATGCCGATTTGCCGCTACCCGCTCAGGTGGCGCTGGTGCTTCAGGGCGGCGGCGCGCTTGGCGCTTTTCAGGCCGGGGTGGTGGAATCGTTGTTCGAGCTGGGGATTCCCGTCACATGGGTGGCGGGCATTTCGATCGGGGCGGTGAATGCGGCGATCATCGCTGGCAATCCGCCCGAATCGGTCGTTGAGCGGTTGCGGGAGTTCTGGGATCTTGCCGTGAGTGGCATGCCCTGGTTTTTGGTGCCGGACGGCGGCTTCGTCCGGGAAAGTGCGCATCTGGCCGCCGCTTCCTGGGTCATGAGCTTTGGCGTGCCGGGCTTTTTCCGTCCCCATATCGTGCCGCCATGGCTGCAACCCGACGGCACCACCAACGCGACGAGCTTCTATGACACGTCGCCGCTCGTCGAGACGCTTGACCGGCTCGTCGACTGGGACAGGCTCAACCACGGGCCGGTGCGCTTTTCCGTGGGTGCGGTCGATGTGGAGAGCGGCAATTTCGACTATTTCTGCAATCACAATCCGCGCTGGCGGGGGCGGATCGACGCGCGGCACGTGATGGCGTCGGGCGCGCTGCCGCCTGGCCTGCCGGGCATAGAAATCGACGGCCGGCTGTATTGGGATGGCGGCATGGTTTCCAACACGCCGCTTCAGCATATTCTCGACCATCAGCGAGAGGACACGCTGATCTTCCAGTGCGATCTGTTCCCCGCCGAAGGGCCGCGACCGCGCACCATGAGCGACGTGCTCTCCCGCCAGAAGGACATCCAGTATTCCAGCCGCACCCGGCAAGTGACGGATCAGTATCTGCGCCTGCGCCGCGAGCATCATCTCGTCGCGCGCCTCCTCGACAGCCTGCCGGAGGATGTCGCCGGGTCGCCCGAGGCCCTGGCGTTGCGGGAGACGATCGACGTGGGCGCCGTCAATATCGTCCATCTCATCTACCGCAGCCGCGCATGGGAAAGCGGCGCGCGCGATTTCGAGTTTTCGCGACCCACCATGCTCGACCACTGGGCACAGGGCCGCACCGCTTTGGCTGACGTGATCCGCAAGGGCGACCGGCTGCTGGCGCGGAACATTGTCAACGGCAAGAGCGCCAGTTTCGATCTGCAGCAATCCGGCGAAATAAAGGAGAAGACGACATGATGCTCAAGGGCAGGACCGCGCTCATTACGGGTTCCACATCGGGCATCGGCCTCGGTTATGCCAAGGTGCTGGCGGCCGAGGGCGCGAACATCGTCATCAACGGCTTCGGCGACAGGGATGCGATCGAACAGGAACGGCAGGCGCTTGAGGCGGCGAGCGGGGCGAAGGCGCTCTATAGCGGCCATGATCTCACCAAAGCCGAGGAGATCGAGGCAATGATGGCGGAGGCCGCGGCGACGTTCGGCGGTGTCGACATCCTCATCAACAACGCCGGGATGCAGCATGTCGCGCCGGTGGAGGACTTTCCCGTCGACAAATGGAACCTCATCATCGCGCTCAATCTCAATTCCGCTTTCCATACGACGCGCCTCGCCGTGCCTCATATGAAGGCGCAGAAATGGGGTCGGATCATCCAGACGGCATCGGCGCATTCGCTCACGGCATCGCCCTTCAAGAGCGCCTATGTGACCGCCAAGCACGGCCTTGCCGGTTTTACCAAGACAATCGCGCTCGAACTGGCGACCTTCGGCGTCACCGCCAACTGCATCTCGCCGGGTTATGTCTGGACGCCGCTCGTCGAGAACCAGATTCCGGACACGATGAAGGCGCGGGGCATGACGCGCGAGCAGGTGATGAACGATGTGCTGCTGGCGGGCCAGCCGACCAAGCAGTTCGTGACGATCGAGCAGGTCGCCGCCATCGCCCTGTTCCTGTGTCGTGACGAGGCGGCGAACATCACCGGCACGAACATCAGCGTCGACGGGGGATGGACCGCCCAGTAGCGCGGATCGGTCAGGCCGTCAGAGCGTCAGGGCGACTGAGCCCACCAGCAGCAGCGCCATCGTCCAGTTGAAAGCCCGCAGCCGCACGGGGTCATCAAGCCAGCGGCGCAGCGCCCGCCCGGCGATCAGCCAGCTCGATGACGATCCGACCCCGATGATCGCGAAGGCGGCGGTCACCTTCAGCACCGATGCGACCGACTGATCGGGTGCGAACAGCGCCATGCCGGTCAGGGCCATCGTCCAGGCCTTGACGTTGACCCACTGGAAAATAACGGCGCCGATGAAGGTCATGGGCTGCGTCGCCCGGCCCGTCTCGTGCGGCGCTCCGGCGCGTGCGACCTTCGCGGCGAGCCAGAGCGTGTAGGCAATCCCCGCGACTTTCAGGATCGGCATGGCCGGGGGCCAGCTGTGGAACAGTCCGGCGAGACCAAATCCGACGAGGAGTACCATGAGCGGAAAGCCGACCAGCACGCCAGCGAGATGCGGCAGGGTGCGGACGATCCCGAAATTCACCCCGGCAGTCATCAGCAACATGTTGTTCGGACCCGGCGTGAACGCGGAGGCGGCGACGAATATCGTGAGGGCGGCGAGCGCATCGGGTTGCATCGGCGCTGGCTTAGGCGGTGTGGACATATTCCACATGAGCCGTGGTGGCCCGATGCGGGATGAACGGTGCGCAGATGCGCGAAATGCGGGGCCGGAACCCCGGATGAGCGGATCGACAATGCCGTTCGCCCGCATCGGGCCATCCGCAGGACTTGGCCAGAAAGGCCCTGAGCGGTGTCGTTCGCTCGTTAAATAGCACCACTATTCGCCTCGCTCTCTTCTTGCTCAGGGCCTTTCTGGCTCAAGCCACGACCATGCGGAACATGTCGACACCGCCTAGGGTGTTTGCGCCATGCGAGCTACGGCATTGTTTGCTGATGCTGC
>CAZGVX010000062.1:0-12973 GCA_964529225.1 uncultured Sphingobium sp. | reverse complement strand
CCAAGGGCATCGAGCCGCAGACGCGCAAGCTGTTCGAGGTGTGCCGCCTCCGGTCTGTTCCCATCATCACCTTCGTCAACAAGGTCGACCGCGAGGGCCGCTCGCCGTTCGAGACGCTCGACGAGGTGGCGGACGCGCTCGCGCTCGACGTCTGCCCGATGAGCTGGCCGATCGGCATGGGCGGCACGTTCGAGGGAATACTCGATCTCGCCACCCGCCGCGTCAGCCGGCCGGAGGGCGACAGCCGGGAGTTTCTCGGAAAGGTCGACATGGACCCGCCACTGCCGGACACGGTGGCCGAGGAGGTCGAGCTCGCGGAGGCAGGCTATCCCGCCTTCGACCTCGCCGCCTATCGCCACGGCGACCTCACGCCCGTCTATTTCGGCTCGGCGCTCAAGCAGTTCGGCGTCGCGGAGCTGATCGAAGCCATCGCCGTCCATGCGCCCCCGCCCCGGCCGCAGCCCGCCGAGCCCGCCGCCGTCGCGCCCGAGCGCGAGGATGTGACCGGCTTCATCTTCAAGGTGCAGGCGAACATGGATCCGCAGCATCGCGACCGCATCGCCTTCATGCGGCTGTGCTCGGGGCGGTTCCGGCGCGGCATGAAGCTGACGCCGAGCGGTTCCGGCAAGGCCATCGCGGTCCACTCGCCGATCCTGTTCTTCGCGCAGGACCGCGAGATCGCGGACGAGGCCTTTCCCGGCGACATCATCGGCATCCCCAACCACGGCACGCTGCGGGTGGGCGATACCTTGTCGGAGCGGGCGGACGTGCGCTTCACCGGCCTCCCCAATTTCGCGCCCGAGATCCTGCGCCGCGTCGCGCTCAGGGACCCCACCAAGACCAAGCAGCTCAGAAAGGCGCTCGACGACCTCTCGGAAGAGGGCGTGATCCAGGTCTTCTACCCCGAGATCGGCAGCCAGTGGATCGTCGGCGTCGTCGGCCAGCTCCAGCTCGACGTGCTCATCAGCCGGCTGGAGGCGGAATACAAGGTCGAGGCGGTGCTGGAACCCGCCCCGTTCGACACCGCGCGCTGGCTGACCGGAGATGGGCGGACAATCGAGGCGTTCGCCGGCTTCAATCGCGCCGCCATGGCGAAGGACCGCGACGGCAACCCGGTGTTCCTCGCCAGGTCCGCGTGGGACGTGGGCTATCAGCAGGAACGCAACCCGGACATCGCCTTCAGCGCGACTAGGGAACGGTAAAGAGCGACCCGGCAGCCACATCGGCCAGCGTCTGCCGGTCCAGCGTGGTGAGGAAGGCCGTCATCGCCTCAGCGAGCAGCCCGGTGAGACCGCATCTGCCATTCAAGCGGCAATTGTTGCAGTCCGCCGCCTGCAACCGCGGCTCCAGATCGCGCACGACATCGCCGATGCGGATCGACGCGGCAGGCAGGGCCAGGCGCACGCCGCCTGCCCTGCCCCGCACCGTGTCCACATATCCCGCCCGACCGAGCGCCTGAACCACCTTCGCCATGTGATGGTAGGACAAATGCTGGTCCTCCGCGAATGACGCGACCGACAGCGCGGCGTCCTCGCTCCGCGCGAGAACGATCAGGAGCCTTAGGCCTAGGTCGGTTTGCTGCGTCAATTGCATGTTGGTCGCTCGATTCCCTCTTGCATAAATTCGGAGTCATTTATACCAGTATATTAGATACCACAAAAAGAGGAGGCGTCTGTGCCTGCATTGTCTTCCGAAGTCATGGCCATTGTGAAGTCGACCGCACCCGCGCTGGAGCAGCATGGCGTCGCCATTACCACCCGCATGTATGAGCGCCTGTTCGAAAATTCCGAGATCGAGGCGATGTTCGACCGCGCCGCGCAGAAGAGCGGCGAGCAACCGAAGCGGCTCGCAGCAGCGATCCTCGCCTATGCGCGCAACATCGACCGGCTGGACGCGCTCACCCCGGCCGTGATGCGGATGGTCGGACGCCATGTCGAAACAGGCGTCAAGGCCGAGCATTATCCGCATGTCGCGGCGGCACTGCTGCCTGCCATTCGCGACGTGCTGGGCGCAGACAGGGCGACCGATGCCGTGCTGGATGCGTGGGGTCAGGCATATTGGGCGCTTGCGGACATCCTCATCGCCAGGGAGGCGGAAGTCTATCGGACGATTGAAGCCTGAATGAGCCCCCTCACCCCCGGAGCAGGAACACCGCGTGTTCCGCGAACAGATTCGCATTGCCGGGCCGCGTTTCCTGCCCGCGGTTGAGGAACCACTGGCCCTCGATCGTCCAGCCGCGATCCTTCACCAGCGCCCGGAAATCGTCGATGGTCAGGTGGTGGATGTTGGGCGTGTCATACCAGCGTTCAGGCAGCAGCTTGGTCACGGGCATCCGGCCCCAGAGACCCAGCGCCAGCCGCCCGCGCCAGTGCGCGAAATTGGGGAAGGACACAAAGGCCCGCGCCCCGATCCTGAGCAGTTCGGCGATCACCTTGTCCGGCCGCCGCGTGGTCTGGAGCGTCTGGCTGAGGATGGCATAGTCGAAGCTGGCATCGGGGTAATAGCCGAGGTCCGTGTCCGCATCGCCCTGCACCACCGACAGGCCGCGCGCCACCGCCGCGGCCACGTTGGCGGCATCAAGCTCCAGCCCGCGCGCATCGACGCCGGACAGGTCGCGCAGCGCCGCGAGCAGCGCCCCGTCGCCGCAGCCGACATCCAGCACCCGCGTCCCCTCGCGCACATGGCGGGCGATCACCTCCAGGTCTGGGCGCAGGACAAAGCGGCCGGTGTTCATCACGCGCCGAGAAAGCCCGCAACGACCCGGTCAAGTGCGGGCACGTCAAGGAGGAAGCTGTCATGCCCGAACGGCGCCGACAGCTCGACAAAGCTGACCGGTGCGCCCGCCGCGTTGAGCGCATGGGCGATCTTGCGCGACTCCACGGTCGGGTAGAGCCAGTCGCTGTCGAAGCTCACGAGACAGAAGCGCGCGCTCGTGCCGGCAAACGCATCGGCGAGGCGCCCCCCGCACTCCTCGGTCAGATCGAAATAGCTCATCGCCTTGGTGATGTAGAGATAGCTGTTCGCATCGAAGCGCCCGGTGAAGCTCGCCCCCTGATAGCGCAGATAGCTCTCGACCTGATAGTCCGCGCCAAAGCCGAAGGTCTTGGTGGCCTTCTGCCCGTCCTTGCGGGCCTGGAGGCGTCGGCCGAACTTCTCGTGCATCGACGCTTCGGAGAGGTAGGTGATGTGCGCGGCCATGCGCGCAACAGCGAGTCCCGCGTCCGGTGCATGGCCGGTCCCGTAATAATCGCCCTCGTTCCAGTTCGGATCGGCCATGATCGCCTGCCGTCCAACCTCCTGAAAGGCGATATTCTGCGCGGGCATGGCAGCGGTGCAGGCGATTGCCAGCACCCGCTCCACGCGATCAGGCCAGTTGGTCGCAAGGCTGAGTGCCTGCATCCCCCCCATTGACCCGCCGACCACGGCATGAAGCCGCGCGATGCCGAGATGGTCGAGCAGCGCCACTTCGGCTCGGACCATGTCGCGGATTGTGATGACCGGGAAGCGCATCGCATAGGGTTGGCCATCCGGGCCAATGCTGGCAGGGCCGGTCGAGCCCATGCAGCCGCCCAGCACATTGGCGCAGACGACGAAGAAACGATCCGTGTCGATCGGCTTGCCCGGTCCCACCATGCGGCTCCACCAGCCCGGCTTGCCCGTCCGGGGATGCGGGCTCGCGACGTGCTGATCGCCGGTCGTGGCGTGGCAGACAAGGATCGCGTTGCCCGCACGGGCATCCAGCGAGCCGTAGGTTTCATAGGCGATTTCGACCCCCGGCAGGCTGAGGCCGCTGTCGAGCGCCAGAGGCTCGCAGAGCGTGAGCCGTCCCTCGGTGCCTGGACGTTGATCAATCGGCGCGGTGGTCACCATGGTCCTGCCGGTCTTAGCGGCTCGGACAGGAATTGGAATCGCTTACTTGTTCGCCGCCTGCGGCTTGCCCTCGGGCGCGACCGTCACCCTGATCTCCTCACCGTTGTTGCCGGGAAAGCCGGAGAACATCGCTTCGATGAGATTGGGCACGAGATAGGTGAGCTTGTTCGAGAGCGACTGCGCGCGGGCCGTGCCGTCGAACACCGCCTTGCCGCCCGCCCCGCCACCGACAGGGTCGATCCGCATCTTCAGCATGCTGTTATAGACGGTGTAGCTGCGCACGTCATTATATCCGCCGAACAGGAACGGGTCGCTGAACCCATACACGTAGGATCGCGGCCATCCATACCAGGGATAGCCGTAACCCCATGGCCGATACCAGAAGGGGTCCGGCCCGCCCGGCGTCGTCTCCACCCGGTCATGCCCCTGATCGACCGTATAATCGAGGCGAACAACCAGCTGCGCGGCCGCGGGATCGACCGCCCGCACATAGCCGAGCGCGCTCAGATGCTGCGCCACGAGGTCCGCATAATGGGCGAACTCGAGACCGCCTGCCTTGGCGGGATCTTCCGCCATGATCGCAAAGCTCTGGCCCTGCGGCGCGGGAAGCTGCTGAAAGCGCGCCACATCGGCCCGAAAGCCGGACGCGCAGCCGGTGAGCGCCACAAGCGCGAGCATCGGCGCGGCGATCAAGGCGCGGGCAATCCTCTTTGCCATTATCCTGTCCATTCCCATCATGGTTGGCGATCGCCCACGGTGCGCCCTCGGGACTGAACGGCATTTGAACGGATCGTTAGCCGACGCCTGCCAGCTTCTCCCGTCGCTCCGTGTAAACGCCCCATACGGCGATGAACAAGGCGGCGATCATCGGGCCGACCACGACGCCGTTGATGCCGAACAGCTGAATGCCCCCAATGGTCGAGATGAAGATCACATAGTCGGGCATCTTGGTGTCGCGCCCGACCAGGATCGGTCGCAGAATGTTGTCGACAAGGCCGATGACGAAGAAACCGAACAGGAGAAGGACAACGCCCTTCACCCATGCGCCCGACAGCAGCAGGTAGAGCGCCACCGGCACCCACACGAACCCCGACCCGATCGCCGGGATAAGCGACAATATACCCATCGCAATCGACCAGAGCAGCGCACCCTCGATCCCCAGTATCCAGAAAATCAACCCGCCGAGCGCACCCTGCACCGCCGCCACGACAAAGCTGCCCTTCACCGTCGCCCGGATGACCGAGACGATGCGGCCAGTGAATTCGTCCCAGAGCGACTCGCTGAGCGGCGTCGTGCGCTTCATGCGGGCCGCGATGCGGTCGCCATCCTTCAGGAGGAAAAAGGCGAGATAGAGGGCCACGCCAAGGCCGAGGAGAAAGGCGAACGCGCCCTGACTGAACAGAAGGGCGCGGCTGGCGATCGTCTGAAACCCGCCCGCCACCCAGCCGACCAGCTGCTCTCGCGCGGCATCCAGATCGCCAAACCCGTTGTGGCGCAGCATCGTCACGGCCCAGTCCGGCAGACCGGCCTCGATCTGGCGAAAAATCCGGTCGAGATCGACCCCGCCCGCCTGTATCCGGGTGTAAATGCCGACAAGCTGATCGACGATCGCAAAGCCAAGGCCAACCGCCGGCGCGACGACGAGAAGGACGATCACAAGGAGCGTGATGGCCGAGGCGGCCGCCCGTCGCCTGCCGAGCGAGGCCGCAATGCGGTCGTTCAGCGGCCTAAACATGATAGCGAGGATGACGGCCCACAATATCGCCCCGAACAGCGGCCGGATCAGCAGCGCCAGCGCGATGCTGACAGCACTGATGAGGATCAGGAGAAAACGGTCTTCCTCGCGCTCCATGCGTTCTGCGTCCCCGTCTGGCCTGCCAATATCCCGGCCATATCGCCCGGCGCCGCCGCGCGCAAATACGGCCATGCGATTAAAGATCGCGCGCGCGTGTTCGTTCCGTCGCCGTCGCGTTGGTCCGGTGATCGCAACGCTGCCGGGGTCAGCAATAAGACGCGCTTCGGGCAATGATCTGGCTGCGGGCCTCGCGATACTGCTGCTTCAGCCGGGCAATGAAGTCACCAGCCGGTTCGCGCGCCTGCACGGCGCCAATCCCCTGCCCCGCACCCCAGATGTCCCGCCATGCCTTGACGTCCTGCCCACCCTCCAGACCAAAGTCCATCTTGGTGGGGTCGCTCTGCGGCAGGGCATTGGGGTCATACCCCGCCTGCGCGATCGACGGGGCCAGATAATTGCCATGCACGCCCGTGAACAGATTTGTGTAGATGATGTCCGCCGCACCGCGCTCGACGATCATATCCTTGTAGCCGTCGGAGGCACGGGCTTCGTCGGTCGCGATGAACGCAGACCCGATGTAGGCAAGGTCGGCGCCCATCGCCTGCGCCGCCAGGATGGAACGCCCGGTTGCGATGGCGCCCGACAGGGCCAGCGGTCCGTCGAACCATTGGCGGATCTCCTGAATCAGCGCGAACGGCGACAGGGTGCCCGCGTGCCCCCCTGCGCCCGCCGCGACTGCGATGAGGCCATCGGCGCCCTTCTCGATGGCTTTCCTCGCGAACAGGTTGCTGATGACATCGTGCAGGACAATGCCGCCATAGCCGTGCACGGCGTCGTTCACTTCGGGCCGCGCGCCAAGCGACGTGATGATGAGAGGCACCTCATGCTTCACGCACAGGGCAAGGTCTTCATCGAGCCTCTTGTTGCTCTTGTGCACGATCTGGTTGACCGCGAAGGGCGCAGAGGGGCTCTCGGGATGATCCCTGTCCCATGCCGCCAGTTCCTCGACGATGCGCGCGAGCCATTCGTCGAGCTGGGCGACGGGACGCGCGTTCAGCGCCGGAAAGGAGCCGACGATGCCGGCCTTGCATTGCGCGATCACCAGCTCAGGGCAGGAAATCAGGAACATCGGCGAGGCTATGACCGGCAGGCTGAGACGGTCGTGGAGAATGGTTGGGAGAGACATGAACAACGGCCTCGCAGAGGTTGAAATCGCGCGACCCTAGCGGGCGCTAGTGCATCCGCGCAACGAAACAGATCGCACCGGGCGCAGCGACAGCCTAAACCCGCGATGCCATGGCCTTCAGACCGTCAGGCGCACGGCGTGCCAGCCGACATGCTCGGCCATGAAGGACGATATGAAGTAGTAGCTGTGGTCATAGCCCGGCTGCATGCGGATCGTGGCTGGCTGACCGGCCCGGTTGCACGCCTCGACCAGCAAATGCGTTTTCAACTGATCGGCGAGGAAATTGTCTGCCTCGCCCTGATCGACCAGAAGGTCGGGCAGGCGCGCACCGCCGTCGATCAGCGCGCAGGCGTCATAGTCGCTCCATGCCGCCCTGTCCGGCCCGAGATAGCCGCCGAGCGCCTTTTCGCCCCACGGGCAGGCGAGCGGGCTGACGATCGGCGCAAAGGCGCTGACCGAGCGGAAACGCCCCGGATTGCGCAGGGCGATGGTGAGCGCGCCGTGGCCGCCCATGCTGTGCCCGGTGATGCCCTGCCGGTCCATGTCGACGGGGAAGTTCGCGGCGACGACCGACGGCAGCTCCGCCTCGATATAGCGGCGCATCTGGAAATGGCCCGACCAAGGCGCCTGCGTGGCGTTGACGTAAAAGCCCGCGCCCTTGCCGAAGTCATACGCCTCGTCATCCGGCACATCATCGCCGCGCGGGCTCGTGTCCGGCGCGACGAAGATGATGCCCGCCTCGGCACAGGCCGCGCGATACTCGCCCTTTTCGGTAACATTGGCGTGGGTGCAGGTCAGCCCCGACAGATACCAGAGCACTGGCAGCGTCGTCCCGGGCGCATGATCGGGCACGAAGACGGAAAAGACCATCTCCGTACCTGTCGCCGACGATACGTGCTTGAAGACTCCCTGTGTGCCGCCATGGCTGCGATTGGTGCTGACCTGTTCCATGCTTCAACCCGTCAGACGAATGTGTAGGCGCAGACCTTGTTGCCCGCCGGATCGCGCAGATAGGCGGCATAGGCGCCGGGCAGCACGGTGCGCGGTCCGGGCGCACCCTCGCAGGTGCCGCCGGCGGCCAGGCCGGCTGCGTGGAAGGCGTCGACATCGGCGGTCGACGCGGCCGCAAAGCCAACCGTCACGCCGTTGCCCGACGGCGCTTCGCCATTGCCGGGCTTCAGGACCAGGAAGGCCGGCTTGCTCTTGCCATAAAGCGTGCACGAATCGCCGAAGGGGCCCATGTTCTTGACGCCGAGCGGCGCCAGCGCGGCGTCATAGAAAGCCGTCGATGCAGCCAGATCGCTGGCGCCGAGGCAGGTGTGCGAAAAGACTTCGTCGCCCGAGATAACCGGATCAGCCATTGCAATTCTCCTTCTTTGGATGAAATTCAGAACACCACGACGCTGCGGATCGACTTGCCCGCGTGCATGAGGTCAAAGGCGGTATTGATGTCGTCAAGACCCATGACATGCGTGATCATCGGGTCGATCTCGATCTTGCCGGTCATGTACATATCGACGATCTGCGGCACATCGGTGCGACCCTTGGCGCCGCCGAACGCCGTGCCGCGCCAGTTGCGGCCGGTGACGAGCTGGAACGGACGGGTCGAGATTTCCTTGCCCGCTTCCGCCACGCCGATGATGATGCTGGTGCCCCATCCGCGGTGGCAGGCTTCCAGCGCAGTGCGCATGACTTCTGTGTTGCCGGTGGCATCGAAGGTATAGTCCGCGCCGCCGTCGGTCATCTCGACGATCTTTGCCACGGTCTCCTCACGGCTCATGCCCTTTGTGTTCAGGAAGTCGGTCATGCCGAAGCGGCGGCCCCATTCCTCCCGCTCGGGGTTCAGGTCCACGCCGATGATCTTGTTGGCCCCGGCCATCCGCGCGCCCTGCAGCACGTTGAGGCCGATTCCGCCCAGGCCGAAGACGACCACATTGTCCCCCGGCTGCACCTTCGCTGTCTTGGTCACCGCGCCCACGCCCGTCGTCACGCCGCAGCCGATGTAGCAGCTGGTCTTGAACGGCGCGTCCTCGCGGATCTTGGCCACCGCGATTTCCGGCAGGACCGTGAAGTTGGAAAAGGTGCTGCAGCCCATATAGTGATAGATTGGCTGGCCCTTGTACGAAAAGCGCGTGGTGCCGTCCGGCATAAGCCCCTTGCCCTGGGTGGCGCGGATTGCGGTGCACAGGTTGGACTTGCCCGAAAGGCAGGTTTTGCACTGGCCGCATTCCGGCGTGTAGAGCGGGATCACATGGTCGCCGGGCTTGACGCTCGTCACGCCCGCGCCGACCTCGCGCACGATGCCCGCGCCCTCATGGCCCAGAATCGACGGGAAAATGCCCTCGCTGTCGAAGCCGTCGAGCGTATAGGCATCGGTATGACAGATGCCGGTCGCCATGATCTCGACCAGCACCTCACCCGCCTTCGGGCCCTCCAGATCGACTTCAACGATCTCAAGCGGTTTTTTGGCTTCGAAGGCAACGGCAGCGCGGGTCTTCATGATCATTCTCGCTCAGAGGAAACGGTTGTTCCGACTAGCATTGCAACCGAATGCAGATAAAGTAGGCTCAAAAGAAAGGTTTGTTTCCATTTGGGGATAATCATGCGGGACTGGGAAGGTCTGGACGAGGCGGTGGCCATTGCCGATGCAGGCTCCTTCGTCGGTGCTGCCGCCCTCCTCGACGTGTCCACCTCGCATGTCAGCCGCGTGCTCGCGCGGCTGGAGGACCGGGTCGGCGTGACACTGTTCAATCGCACCACGCGCCGCGTCAGCCCGACGGACGCGGGCATCAGCTTCATCGACCACGCAAGGCGCCTCATTCACGAGCGGGACGAACTGCTGGCCCTGACGCGGGGTGATGACGAACCGCAGGGTCAGTTGCGTATCACCTGCTCCATCGCGATGGGCGAGCGTTTCATCGCGCCGATTGTCGGGGCCTTTGCCGAAGCGCATCCACGCCTTTCGGTGGTCATTGATCTCACCAACCGGATGACCGACATCATTGCGGAAGGCTATGACGTTGCCATCCGAACCGGCGAAATTTCCGATCAGCGACTTGCGGCACGGTTGCTTGCGGGGCGCCGTCTCATGACCGTGGCGACGGCGGCGTATCTCGCGCAGGCGGGCACGCCGGAATGCGTGGACGATCTGCCGCGCCATCAATGTCTGTGCGGCACCGCGCAGGCCTGGCGCTTCATGGAAAGCGGCCGTCCGCGCCTGTTCACGCCACAGGGCCGCTGGCGGTGCAACAACGGCACGGCGGTGGTCGACTTTGCGCTGGCGAGCCGCGGCATCTGCCAGTTGCCCGCCTTTTATGTGAACGGTCATGTGCGGAAGCGGCGGCTGGCCCCGGTGCTTGCCGGGTCCGAGGCGCCGCCCGAAAGCATATGGCTGGTCACGCCGCAGCGCCGCCAGTTCCTGCCCAAGGTGCGGCGGCTGGCCGATCGGCTGGAGGCCGAGTTGCAGGCGGCGCTCGACGCCGCATGAACTGGTTCAGAACGATCCCGGATCGGTCCGGATCATCGTGATCACGTCGATCGTGTCGGCGAACAGGGCGTCGAAATCCTCCTCGTCCGAGAGCATGCCGCGCATCTGGAGGCTGACCAGCCCGTGCATCGCCGCCCAGAGCCGCCGCGTCGTCTGGATAAGTGTCGCCGGCTCGCGCGCGGGCGACACGGCCGCCACCGCTTCGCGCAAAATACGGAACGTCTGCGAGGCTTTGGCGACGCTTGCAGGCGGCGCCTGCCATGCGCGGCCAAGGTCGCCATACATCACATTGTAGAATCCCGGCTCACCCAGCGCATAGTCGCGATAGGCGCGGCATATCGCGCGCAGGCGCGCACGGTCGTCCCGGTCGCTCGCGGCACCTTCCATGGCCTGCTGAAGACCGGCGAAACTGCGCACATAGAGCGCGTCAAACAGGCCATCCCTTCCCCCGAACGCGGTATAGATGACCTTGGTTGACGCACCCACCTGGCGCGCGACATGGCGCAGGGTCAGCGCGGCCGGCCCCTCCTCCTTGAGGATGGCGGCAGCGGCCACCAGAATCGCCTCGCGCACCTCTGCCTGAAACAGGTGCCGTTCCTTGCCGATATCGATGCGCCTGCCGGGGCGGGAGGAATTTTGCATGGTTGGTCATTGCACGATCCCCGGCCACAAGATAAGTGGCGCCGATAGAAACAGTGTTTCTTATTGCACCCTTGGTATCCCAACGAATGGAGCCACGACAATGACCTATCACGCACCCCTTGCCGATCAGCAGTTCGTGCTTGAAACCGTGGCCGACCTGCCGGGCCTGACCCAATTGCCAGCCTTTGCGGATGCGACCCCTGATCTGGTTGAGGCCATCCTCACCGAATCGGCCCGGCTTGCCGAGCAGGTTTTCGCGCCGCTCAACCGGAAGGGCGATGTCGAACGCGCGATCTGGCGCGATGGCGAGGTGTCGCTGCCCGAAGGCTTCGATGCCGCCTACCGGCAATATGTCGAAGGGGGCTGGAACTCGCTCGGGTCGGACCCGGCCTGGGGTGGCCAGGGCCTGCCGTTCGTGATCGCGCTGGCGGTTCAGGAGCATTTGACCGCCGCCAACATGGCGCTGTCCCTCAATCCCATGCTCTCGCTGGGCGCGATCGAGGCGCTGCAGGCCCATGCGTCCGACGACCTCAAGCGCCGTTTTCTGACGAAGCTCGTGTCGGGCGAATGGACCGGCACCATGAACCTGACGGAGCCGCAGGCGGGATCGGATGTCGGCGCGCTGCGCACGCGCGCGGAACCCGCGTCCGACGGGAGCTGGCGCATCTCGGGCAGCAAGATTTTCATCACCTGGGGCGAGCATGATCTCGCCGAGAACATCATCCACCTCGTGCTGGCGCGGACACCCGGATCGCCAGCCGGAACGAAGGGCATATCGCTTTTCCTTGTTCCCAAGATTCTTGAGGATGGATCGCGGAACGATCTGCGCTGCGTTTCCATCGAACATAAGCTGGGGATTCATGCCTCGCCCACATGCACGATGAGCTTCGGCGACAGCGGGGCTTGTGTGGGCTATATGGTGGGCGAGGAAAATGCGGGGATGCGCGCGATGTTCACGATGATGAACCACGCGCGGATCAACGTCGCCCTTCAGGGCGTCGCCATCGCGGACCGCGCCTGTCAGGCGGCAACGGCCTATGCGCGCGAGCGCGTGCAGGGCAGTCGGATCATCGACTTCCCGGATGTCCGCCGCATGATCCTGACCATGAAGGCGACGACCGAGGCAATTCGGGCGCTGACCTATCTGAATGCCGCCACCGTCGACCGCGGGCATGCCGGCGATGCGGACGCGCAGGCTCTTGCCGACCTGCTGACGCCGGTGAGCAAGGCCTATGCGACCGACATGGGCGTCGAAATAGCGAGCCTGGGCGTTCAGGTTTTCGGCGGCATGGGCTTTGTCGAGGAAACGGGCGCCGCCCAGCATCTGCGGGACGCGCGCATTGCGCCGATCTATGAAGGCACCAACGGCATTCAGGCGATGGATCTCGTCGGCCGCAAGCTGAAGCAGCGCCGGTGGGAAACGCTGTTTGCCGATATCGCGACGGAGGTGGCTCAGCTCAGTGCGTCCGAAGCAACCGCCGCGATGCAGGAGCCTCTCTCGCACGCGCTCGCCGCGCTCGATCGCGTAACCCGCTGGCTGGTCGATCAGAATGACGCGCGCGATGTCGGGGCGGGCGCGACACCCTATCTGCGGATGTTCGGCCTTGTCATGGGCGGCTATCTTCTTGCCCGCCAGGCGCGGATCGCCGATCAGCGCCTCTCCCTCGGTGCCGAAAACAGCGACTTCCTCAAGGCGAAAATCGCCACCGCCCATTTCTTCGCCACGCAAATGGTGCCGCAGGCAGCCGCGCTGGCAAGCGCAGCGACAGCTGGCGCCAGCGCCCTCTACGCCGTGACGGAGGATCAGCTGGCCTGCTGACGGCGAGGGGAAACGGGCATCGCCATTACGGCCGCGCGAAAGCCTTGGACCGTCGGTTGACGAGGGTGCGCGGACATCGACCGGCAGGCTCGTAAAATTCAATGATATCCGTATTTTATATTGGATGCCCGATGAGGATTCGAACCTCAATTGACGGAGTCAGAGTCCGTAGTC
>CAZGVX010000061.1:0-13046 GCA_964529225.1 uncultured Sphingobium sp. | reverse complement strand
AATACGGCCTGACCGAAGAGCAGGGCAACGAGATCATCATGGCCGCGCGCGCGCACTGGTTTGAAGACGAGGACCAGGCCGACGACAGTGCGGCCCAAAGCGAGGAGGACGCAGATGCTGCGGAAACCTCGCAATGATCGGCTGATCCGCCACCAATGCCGTAGAGCGGAGGCGCGTCATGGCTGCTGAGCCGGAGCGCCGCTGCATCCTGGCTGGCGAGCGGGACTCGCCTGCCGCGCTCGTTCGTCTCGCGATCGGGCCGGAGGGGCAGGTGCTGCCCGATGTTGCGGCAAAGGCGCCGGGGCGCGGCGCCTGGCTGGGTGTGACGCGCGCCGAACTGGAGGTCGCGCTGGCAAAGGGCCGCCTTCGGGGGGCGCTCGCGCGCGCCTTCAAGGGCGAGACGCTTGCCATCCCCGATGATCTGCCGCAGCGGATCGGCCTGGCGCTCGAACGTCAGCTGCTCGACCGGCTCGGGCTGGAGGCGCGCGCGTCGACGCTGCTGACGGGGTTCGACCGCATCGACACGGCGGCGCGGCGCGGCAATGTGGCGATGATGCTCCATGCGGCGGATGCCGGTGAGGATGGCGTGCGCAAGCTCGACCAGGCCTGGCGTGTCGGCGAGGAGCGCGAAGGCAGCGATCTCAAGGGACTGCGCTTGCCTGTGGACCGCGAGGCCCTATCTATGGCATTGGGTCGGGATAATGTCGTCCACATCGCCGTGATCGACGTTCGTGCAGCAGGCCGCATCGAGGCCCTGCTCGACCGCTGGCAGAGCTATTTGGGGTGCGCACGACGTGCGCCGGGAGACGGATCGGCGGCCAACGCCGACGCCGGGTTGAAACAGACTCCGCATCAGGAGTCGGACGTGCAAGTGAAGGGTCAGAGTTTCGTCGATGAGTGACAATGGAGACAAGCCGGTTCTGGGTCGCAAGCCGCTGGGCCTGAAGCGCACGGTAGAGGCCGGCCAGGTGCAGCAGAGCTTTAGCCACGGCCGCAAGAACACGGTGGTCGTCGAAGTGAAGCGCCGCCGTGTCCTCGGCAAGCCTGGCGAGGTGCCCGAACCGCAGGCGCGTCAGCCCGAGCCCGCGGGGGCCGACGTGCCGCCCGCTCGCACGGAGGCGCCAGCGCCGCGTCCGGTCGCGCCCCCGCCACCGCCGCAGCGTCGTCCCGACAGCCTGATGAGCCGGCAGGAAATGCAGGCAAAGCTGCTGCGCGAGGCGGAGGAAGCGCGCATGACCGCGCTGGAGGACGCGCGCCGTCGCGAGCAGGCCGAAAAGCAGGCCGCCGAGGAACAGGCCGAGGCGCAGCGCGCCATCGCCGAAGCGGCGGTCGAGGCCAAGGTCGAGCCGGAGACCGCCGCGGCCGAGGTGCCTGCCTCCGCTCCCGCCACCGCCCCTGTCCCCGCCGCCGCCGATCAGGCGGACACGCCGACCGAGGCGCGCGCCGCAGATGGCGCCACCGAGGAACGGCCCGCGCCGCGCCGGTTCACGCCCGTTGCGCCGCCGCGTCGGCCCGAGCCCAAGGTCGAGCGTCCGAAGCGCGGTGTGCCCGGTGCGGCTGGCGATGACCGCCGTCAGTCCGGCAAACTCACCGTCAACCGTGCCCTTGCCGATGACGACAGCGCGCGCGCGCGCAGCCTTGCGGCCCTCAAGCGGGCGCGCGAGAAGGAGCGCCGCTCGCATGGCGGTCCCTCGCAGCCGCGCGAGAAGCAGGTGCGCGACGTGGTGGTGCCGGAGGCGATTACCGTTCAGGAACTCGCCAACCGCATGGCCGAGAAGGGGGCTGACCTCGTCAAGTCGCTCTTCAAGATGGGCATGATGGTCACGGTCAACCAGACCATCGACCAGGATACCGCCGAACTGCTCGTCACCGATTTCGGCCATCGCATCCAGCGCGTGTCCGACAGCGATGTCGAGATCGACCGCGCGGGCGATGTCGATGCGCCCGAAACCCTCAAGGCGCGGCCACCGGTCGTCACCATCATGGGCCATGTCGACCACGGCAAGACCAGCCTGCTCGATGCGCTGCGCGGGACCGACGTTGTCGCTGGCGAAGCGGGCGGCATCACCCAGCATATCGGCGCCTATCAGGTGAAGACCAAGGGCGGCGATCTCATCACCTTCCTTGATACGCCGGGCCATGAGGCGTTCAGCGAAATGCGCGCGCGCGGCGCCAATGTGACGGACATCGTCATCCTGGTGGTCGCGGCGGACGATGGGCTGATGCCGCAGACCATCGAGGCGATCAACCACACCAAGGCCGCTGGCGTTCCGATGATAGTCGCGATCAACAAGTGCGACAAGCCGGAAGCCAACCCGCAGAAGATCCGCGAGCGTCTGCTGGAGCACGAGGTTGTCGTCGAGGAAATGGGTGGCGAGACGCAGAATGTGGAAGTGTCCGCGCTCAAGAAGACCGGGCTCGACGACCTCATCGACAACATCCTCCTTCAGGCCGAAATTCTCGAACTGAGGGCCAATCCCGATCGCGCCGCCGAAGGCGCGGTGATCGAGGCGCAGCTCGACAAGGGTCGCGGTCCGGTCGCAACGATCCTCGTCAGCCGCGGCACGCTGCGCGTCGGCGACAATTTCGTCGTCGGTGCCGAAAGCGGCAAGGTGCGCGCGATGGTCAACGACAAGGGTCAGCAGGTGAAGGAGGCGGGACCGTCGTCGCCGGTCGAGGTGCTCGGCCTGTCCGGTGTGCCGATGGCGGGCGATGGGCTGTCGGTGGTCGAGAACGAGGCGCGCGCGCGCGAGGTGGCGAGCTATCGCCAGGAACAGGCGACCCGCAAGCGCACGACCGCCGCGCCGACCAGTTTCGAGCATATGTTCTCGGCGCTCAACACACAGCAGATCGAATATCCGGTCGTGGTCAAGGGTGACGTGCAGGGATCGGTCGAGGCGATCGTCGGGGCGCTCAACCGCATCTCGACCGACGACATCAAGGTGCGGGTGCTGCACTCAGGCGCGGGCGCGATCACCGAGAGCGACGTGACGCTGGCGGCGGCCAGCCGCGCGCCGCTCATCGGCTTCAATGTGCGCCCCAATGCCAAGGCGCGCCAGCTTGCCGAACGGGACAAGGTCAGCCTGCGTTATTATGACGTGATCTACGACCTGATCGAGGAAGTGCGCAACGAGATGGCCGGCCAGCTCGCGCCGGAGCGGATCGAGCACATGATCGGCACCGCCGAGGTGCTTCAGGTGTTCCCGGCGGGCAAGAAAGACAAGGCGGCGGGCCTGCTTGTCATGGACGGCGTCATTCGCAAGGGCGTCAACGCGCGCCTCACCCGCGACAATGTCATCGTTTCGGCCACGACGATCGCCTCGCTGCGCCGGTTCAAGGACGATGTGGCGGAAGTGCGCGCGGGCATGGAGTGCGGCGCGGTGCTGGCGGACACCAACGACATCAAGGTCGGCGACACGCTCGAACTGTTCGAGGTCGAGGAACGCGCGCGGGTGCTGTAGGACGGGAAGGGCATGACCTCAGCCGCCGAACCTTCCGTCCGTCTGCTGCGCGTCGGCGAACAGGTGCGCCATGTCCTTGCCGACATCCTCCAACGGGGCGATGTCCATGACGATACGCTCGCCAGCCATCTTGTCAGCGTGACGGAGGTGCGCATGTCGCCCGACCTTCGTCATGCGACAGTCTTCGTAAAGCCGCTGCTGGGCAAGGACGAGGAAGCAGTGCTGAAGGCGCTCCGCACCAACACCGCCTTTCTTCAGCGCGAGGTCGCGCGGCGGGTGAAGCTCAAATATGCGTCGAAACTGAAGTTCCTCGCGGACGAGAGCTTCGATGAGGGCAGCCATATCGACTCGATCCTGCGCGACCCCAAAGTGGCGCGGGACCTGGGCGGCGAGGACTGACTACTCGGCCGCCATCGCGGCGGCTTCATTGTCCTGCAATTCGAGCACATGGCAGTAGTTGGCGAGGCGGTTGGCCTCCAGCGCGGCGAGCAGGCCATGCTGATGGAGGGGCGCCAGATGCGCGGCCATCGCGGCGCTCCAGTCCGCATCGAGCGCGAACAGCACGCCGAGCCCGAACACGCCGGGGATTTCGGCAAAGCCATATTCACGGCCATGCTCAAGTTCCTCGGCCATGAAATCCTCGATCGCGGTAAGCACGCCGTTGCGCGGGCCGCCCTCATGATTGGCCCAGGCGAACTGGCCCATGCCGCGAAAGCCGCGCCCTGACCGGAGCTGCGAATGGCCGGGCGTGCAACCCCCTTCGAAGCTGTAGGGCTGGCGATACTGCACCGGGATCCGCTCGGGCGCGTAGTAGCTGTCGCGCCGGCCGCACGGCCAGTGAATGTCGTGGAAAAAGATCAGCATCGGCTTGCCGTTGGCGGCCGATGCCTGCCGAATGAGCTTGAGCTCGTTCAAGACCGTGTACCAGTTGTGGTCGCCGTCGATCACCCAGCTGTCGACCGGCGCGAGCTGGGGTATTGCCTCCAGGCTGGGCAGGGGGATGTGCACGACATGGTCGGCGCTTGCGACCCATTTCAGGAACTCGGCCTTGGGCGCGGGGTCGATTGACAGGAAATAGCCGCACTGGTCCGCCGCATAGTCGGCGAGCACGAAGCTGTTGCCGCCGAATTCGGCGCCGATTTCCGCGATGCCGCGCACGCCTGCGATATCGAACGCAGGCAGGATGATGTCCTTGAAGGCGGACATGGAGTGGATCAGCAGGTTGGTCATGGCAGTGTCCCCGGATGGCGCGCGCCCGGCGCGGTCGCCTCTCGTGAAGGTTACGCCGGGGTGGTTAACGTTCGTTTAATATCCGGCGCGCTAATGTGTCGCCTCGCCAGACCGCTCGATGGTTTACGGGAGGATGAGACGTGCTGAGATCGAAACGGACCTTTGCGGCCATCATTGCCGCGCTGACCGCATTCGCCGCGTCGGGCGGCATCCATGCGACCGAAACGGCCATCAAGGCAAAACAGGGATCGGCTGAGGCAGGCGCGCGGCCTGGCGCGACCGACATCTCGCCAGCCGGCAACCGATAGGGGCTGACACGCCCGCCCCCCACCTTTAGGGGCAGCCTGGTGCATGGCTGGATCATTCTCGACAAGCCGCTTGGGCTTGGTTCGACGCAGGGCGTGAGTGCGGTCAAGCGCGCGCTCCGGCAGGCAGGTTGGCCGAAGGCGAAGGTGGGGCACGGCGGCACGCTCGACCCGCTTGCAAGCGGTGTGCTCCCCATTGCGGTGGGTGAGGCGACCAAGCTGGCCGGGCGGATGCTCGACAGCGACAAGATCTATGACTTCACCATCGGATTCGGGGCGGAGACGGACACGCTCGATCTGGAAGGGGCGGTGATCGCCACCAGCGATGTGCACCCGCCTCTCGCCGCGGTTGAAGCGGTGCTGCCGCGCTTCACCGGCTCCATCGAACAGGCGCCGCCCGCCTACAGCGCGATCAAGATCGACGGCGCGCGCGCCTATGATCTGGCGCGGGCCGGTGAGGCGGTGGAGATGAAGACGCGGGCGGTGGTGGTGCATGCGCTCGCATTAACGCACTGGATGGCCGACAGTGCCACGCTCACCGCCCATGTCTCCAAGGGCACCTATATCCGCAGCCTTGCGCGCGACATCGCGCTGGCGCTCGGCACGGTGGGGCATGTGACGATGCTGCGGCGGGTCAAGGCCGGGCCGTTCACGCTGGATCAGGCGATTTCTCTGGACAAACTTGACGAAGCTGCTAGGGGCGGCGGCTTGGAGCGGCTGATGCTGCCCCTGACGGCAGGGCTGGACGACATCCCGGCTCTCTCCGTCACCCCCGACGAAGCCAAAGCCCTCCGACAGGGCCGGACGCTGATCGGGGCTCCCCGCGCATCCGGGCTGATGCTGGCGATCCAGGGCGACCTGCCTGTGGCGCTGGTCGAGGCTTCGGGGCCTGAAATCAAGGTGGTGCGGGGTTTCAACCTCTGACGCGAAAGGACTGACCCGATGTCGATCACAGCCGAGCGCAAGGACGCGCTCATCAAGGAACATGCCCGTCAGGACGGGGACACCGGCTCGCCGGAAGTGCAGATCGCGATCCTTTCGGAGCGCATCGCCAACCTCACCGGCCATTTCAAGGATCACCACAAGGATAATCACAGCCGCCGCGGCCTTCTGATGCTGGTCAACAAGCGTCGCAGCCTGCTCGATTATTTAAAGAAAAAGGATGTCGGCCGCTACACCGACATCATCGGGAAGCTGGGCTTGCGCAAATAAGCCTGCTATCAATCGAGACGGCCCCGAACGGGGCCGTTTCTGATTCCGGGGCCATCCCATGCAATTCGGCATTGGAGCCTTTGTGGGGTTACGTCATGCCCCCAGCCGCTGCGGGACGGCTTTTGCCCGCACTTAGCAAGCCCCGCCGCGCAATAGGGCCGGTGGGTGGAAGGACACTCAGATGTTTGATGTAAAGACAGTGGAAATCGAGTGGGGCGGGCGTCCGCTGAAGCTCGAAACGGGCCGCATCGCCCGTCAGGCCGACGCCGCCGTGCTGGCGACCTATGGCGAAACCGTGGTGCTGTGCGCCGTGACCGCCGCCAAGTCGGTGAAGGAGGGGCAGGACTTCTTCCCCTTGACCGTCCACTATCAGGAGAAATATTCCGCCGCCGGCCGCATTCCGGGCGGCTTTTTCAAGCGCGAACGCGGCGCGACCGAGAAGGAGACGCTTGTCTCCCGCCTCATCGACCGGCCAGTGCGCCCCCTCTTCCCCGAGGGCTTTTATAACGAGATCAACGTCATCGCCCAGGTGATGAGTTTTGACGGCGAGTGCGAGCCCGATATTCTCGCGATGATCGCCGCCTCGGCCGCGCTCACCCTCTCCGGCGTCCCCTTCATGGGGCCGATCGGCGCGGCGCGCATCGGCTACAAGGACGGTGAGTATCAGCTCAATCCGAGCCTCGACATGGTCAAGGAGGGCGAGCTCGATCTCGTCGTCGCTGCCACCGACACCGCCGTCATGATGGTGGAATCAGAGGCCAAGGAGCTTTCCGAGGACGTCATGCTGGGCGCCGTCATGTTCGCGCATGACGAATGCCGCAAGGTCGTGGGCGCGATCATCGACCTTGCCGAAAAGGCTGCCAAGGAGCCCTGGGAGCTCGCCACCGGCGACGATCTCGGCGATCTCAAGGCCAAGCTCAAGACGCTGATCGGCGGCGACATCGCGGCCGCCTACAAGCTGACCGACAAGTCGGCGCGTTCGAACGCGCTCAACGCGGCGCGCGACAAGGCCAAGGGGATGTTCGCGGCCGACGGCCTCGATGCGCAGACGGTGATGGCGGGCATCAAGCTCACCAAGAAGCTCGAGGCGGAAATCGTCCGCACCGCCATCCTCAAGGAAGGCCAGCGGATCGACGGGCGCACCACAACCCAAATCCGTCCGATCGAGGCGACAGTGGGCTTCCTGCCGCGCACCCATGGTTCGGCGCTGTTCACGCGCGGCGAGACGCAGGCGATCTGCACGACAACCCTTGGCACCAAGGACGCCGAGCAGATGATCGACGGCCTGACCGGCCTCAACTACGAGAGCTTTATGCTCCACTACAACTTCCCCCCCTATTCGGTGGGTGAGGTTGGCCGTTTTGGCGCGCCGGGCCGCCGCGAAGTGGGCCATGGCAAGCTGGCGTGGCGCGCGCTCCATCCGGTGCTGCCAAGCAAGGAGGACTTTCCCTACACCATCCGCGTCCTGTCGGACATCACCGAGTCCAACGGCTCGTCGTCGATGGCGACGGTGTGCGGCGGCTCGCTGTCGATGATGGATGCGGGCGTGCCGCTGAAGCGTCCGGTTTCCGGCATCGCCATGGGCCTCATCCTCGAAGGTGACGAGTTCACCGTGCTGTCGGACATTCTCGGCGACGAGGATCATCTCGGCGATATGGACTTCAAGGTTGCCGGCACGTCCGAAGGCATCACCACGATGCAGATGGACATCAAGGTTGCGGGGATCACGCAGGAGATCTTCAAGACCGCGCTCAATCAGGCGAAGGAAGGCCGTGCGCACATCCTCGCCGAGATGAACAAGGCGCTGGGCGAGACGCGGACCGAATTGTCGGCCCATGCGCCGCGCATCGAGACGATCACCATCGACAAGTCCAAAATCCGCGATGTCATCGGCACCGGCGGCAAGGTCATCCGCGAGATCGTCGCGGAGACGGGCGCCAAGGTCGATATTGACGATGAGGGCATCATCAAGATCAGCTCGTCGGACATCAACCAGATCGAAGCCGCGAAGAAGTGGATTCTCGGCATTGTCGAGGAAGCGGAAGTCGGCAAGATCTACACCGGCAAGGTGGTCAACATCGTTGATTTCGGTGCATTCGTAAACTTCATGGGCGGCAAGGACGGCCTTGTCCACGTCTCCGAAATGAAGAACGAGCGTGTCGAAAAGCCCGGCGACGTCGTGTCCGAGGGGCAGGAAGTCAAGGTCAAGGTGCTCGAGATCGACCCGCGCGGCAAGGTGCGCCTGTCGATGCGTGTCGTCGATCAGGAAACCGGCGAGGAGCTCGAGGATACCCGTCCCGCCCGCGAGCCGCGTGAACCGCGCGGAGATCGGGGCGACCGGGGGCCTCGTGGTGACCGCGGTGGCCGTGGCGGCGGCGACCGCAACCGGCGCGACCGTGGTCCGCGTGGCGAAGGTGGCCGTGAAGGTCGCGACGGCGGCAAGGATGACGACGGCGGCGACATCGGCCTGCCGAGCTTCATCACGCAGGACTGACGCCGGCTTCGGCTGCCACCCTGTCTGGCGGTTGCGGGACATGACCGTTCCGCAACCGGCGCCTAACAGGATTGCCATGATGAATGGCAAAAGATGAGCTGTCGGACTTATCGTCCGGCAGTTTTTCTTTTTCTTCTTTGTCGGCGACACGGGTCGTGCGTCGTCGATGCGATTGACCACCGGGCAAATCCGGGGTCCGCCACCTTGTCAGGGTGGTAAGAACCCCTCGGGTCGCCAGGGGTGCGGGCACATGCCCGCTGTCGGCGTGCGGGGGCAGGACAGCGCCTTATCCCCCCACGAAGGGCGCGCTTGTTCCCGTACGCCGACTACAATAATTGACAATTTCGGATATTTTTGCGCCGATCTCGAACGAAAAATCGCGGCAGGATGCATTTCCAATACGGCGATTGCCTCGGCGGTGATAGGAAAAGGACAAAAAAGCGGACACTGTGCCTGCCAGTGTGGGCATGTTCGTGGTGGGATCGGGCAATGAGCGGGAAGTGGCTTGGCTGGCTGGAAAAGCTGCCTGTCGGTGCGGACAGGCCGTGGATAGGCTATGTCGCGGCGGTGCTGTTGCCTGCTGCCGGTGTTCCGCTGCGCTGGGCTGGCGGAGAGGCCTTGGGTCACCAATATCCCTATATCACCCTGCTTCCGGCTGTCGTGGTTGCCGGTTTCCTGTTCGGCGCACGACCGGGCATTATCGCTGGCTGCGTCTCCTGGGCGCTTGGCAATTATTTCTTCGTGCCCCCGGAGAACAGCTGGAAATTCGATTCCACCGCCATCGCCAGCATTTACTTCTACGCGATCATCGTCGCGGCGGATATCGGCCTCATCTACCTCCTGCAACGCGGCAACCGCGCGCTAAGGATCGAACGCGAGCGGTCCCGCATGCGGTCGGACCAGCGCGAGCTCATGTTTCATGAATTGCAGCACCGCGTCTCGAACAAGCTCCAGATCATTGCGTCGCTCCTCACGCTGCAGCGCCGGACCGTGACAGACCCCGATGCGCGCCGTGTGCTGGACGAGGCGGCCCGGCGGGTTGGTCTGATCGGGCGCATTTCGCGCGCGCTGCACGATCCTGATCGGGAGGGGCTGGGCGTCGGCGTCTTTCTGGAACAGGTCGGGCGCGACATCATCGACACGAGCGGGGCGCCGGATGTCGCTTTGGTGATCGACGCCGATCCGGGGCTCGAATTCCATCGCGACGCGGCGGTTCCCATCGCGCTTATCCTGTGCGAATCGATCAGCAACGTGCTGGAACATGGCTTTGGGCCGGCAGGTCAGGGGGAAATTCGCATCGTCGCGATCCGCCTCGACCCGGAACGGGTGCGCCTTTGCATCATCGACAACGGGGCGGGCGTGCCGGAAGGATTCGATGCGTCCAACGCCGGGAGTCTGGGGCTGCAGATCGCAACCAGTCTCGCCCGGCAGCTCGACGGAAGCTATACGCTGAAGCCCGGTGCCGGACGTGGCGCGGTGGCTGAACTTGTCGTCCGTGCCTGATACGCTTGGCGCGCCCGATTTGCTCGGCTAAGGCATGGTCATGCGCATCACTTCCACACGCCCCGCCCTGCTGCTGGGGCTCGCCGCCACCGCTCTCCTCCTGTCCGGCTGTGCCGGTCGGAAGAACAAGGCCGATACCCAGTATATCGCGCGCGACGTCAGCACCCTTTACAATGCGGGCAAGGATCGGCTCGACAAGGGGCAGTACAAGCTCGCCGCCGCCCTGTTCGACGAGGTGGAGCGCCAGCACCCTTACTCGCCCTGGGCGCGCAATGCGGAGATCATGGCGGCGTTCAGCTATTATGCGGCCAAAGACTACCAGAAGTCGATTTCGACCGCCCAGCGTTTCCTTGCGATCCACCCCGGCAACAAGGACGCGCCCTATGCCTATTATCTGCTGGCGCTGTGCTATTATGAGCAGATCAGCGACGTAACCCGCGATCAGAAGATCACCGAGCAGGCCCGCGATGCGCTCGGCGAGCTCATCCGCCGCTATCCCGACACGAAATATGCCGCCGACGCGCGCATCAAGCTCGACCTCGTCAACGATCACCTTGCCGGGCAGCAGATGGAGATCGGCCGCTTTTACGAACGGCGCGGCCAGTGGCTCGCCGCCACGCTGCGTTTCCGCACCGTGATCGACCAGTATCAGACCACCAGCCACACGTCGGAGGCTCTGGCGCGGCTGGTTGAGGGCTATCTCGCGCTCGGTCTGGTTGACGAGGCGAAGAAGGCCGCTGCGGTGCTCGGCGCGAACTATGGCGGCACGAAATGGTATGCCCGCGCATTCAAGCTGATGCGTGAGCATGGCGGCACGGACGCGCCCGCCTGATATTGGCGGGGCGGTGGCGCTGCGCTAGGCTGCGCATCCGATGCTCTCAAGCCTGTCCATCCGCAACATCGTTCTCATCGAGGCGCTCGACCTTGGATTCGGGCCGGGCCTGTCGGTGCTGACCGGCGAGACGGGCGCAGGCAAGTCGATCCTGCTTGACGCGCTTGGGCTTGCGCTCGGCGCGCGCGCGGACAGCGGCCTTGTCAGGCAAGGGTGCGATCAGGCGAGCGTCAGCGCGACATTTGAGATTGCGGGCGGCGCGGTGGCCCCGCTGCTCGCCGACAATGGCCTCGCGTGCGAGCCGGGCGAGCCCCTCCTCATCCGCCGCACCCTCAAGGCCGACGGCGGCAGCCGCGCCTTTGTCAACGATCAGCCCTGTTCGGCGGCGCTGCTGCGGGAGATCGGCGCGCTGCTCGTCGAAATCCATGGCCAGCATGATGACCGTGGCCTGATGAACGCACGCGGGCACAGGGCGCTCCTTGACGTTTATGGCCGCTGTGACATGGCGGCGGTGGCGATCCTGTTCGCGGACTGGCAGGCCGCGAAGGCGGCGCTTGCGACCGCGCGCGCCGATCTCGACCGGGCGGCGAGCGAGCGCGACTGGCTTGCCCATGCCGCTGCGGAACTCACCGCCTTCGCGCCGGAACCCGGCGAGGAGGCGGTGCTCGCGGACGAACGCGCGGCGATGCAGAAGGGCGCGCGATTGACTGACGACCTCAATGCGTTGGCGGGGTTGTTCGACGGGTCGGATGGCGCGGTGTCGCAGCTGCGTCAGGCGGCGCGGCGGCTCGACCGGATCGCGCATGAGCATGATGCGCTGGCGGGGGCGCTCGCTGCGCTCGACCGCGCGCTGATCGAGGCAGGGGAGGCGGAAGCGCAGGTCGCCGCGGCCGCCGAGGCGCTCAGCGTCGATCCTGCCCGGCTCGATGCCATTGAGATGCGGCTCTTTGACCTGCGCGCGCTCGCCCGCAAATATGGCGTCGTGGCGGACGATTTGGGTCGGCATGCCGCCGAACTGGCGGACAAGTTGTCGCGCATCGACGCGGGTGAGGAAGGGTTGGCGGCGCTTGAAAAGCGCGCCAGCGCGGCGCGCGACGCCTATGCGAGGGCGGCAGCGGCGCTGAGCACGGCACGGGCCGAGGCCGCGACCCGGCTGGATGCCGCCGTTGCCGGTGAACTTGCGCCACTGAAGCTCGACGCGGCGCGTTTTCAGACACGGGTCGAACCGCTGGACGAGGCGCAATGGGGGCCGGGCGGGGTCGACCGGGTCGAGTTCCTGATCGCGACCAATCCCGGCGCGCCGTTCGCGCCGCTCGTCAAGATCGCGAGCGGGGGCGAACTGTCGCGTTTCATTCTCGCGCTCAAGGTGGCGCTGGCCGAGGCGGGCGGCGCATCGACGATGATCTTCGATGAGATTGATCGCGGCGTGGGCGGGGCGGTGGCATCTGCCATCGGCGAGCGGCTGGCGCGCCTCGCCGAGGGGGGGCAGGTGGTGGTCGTGACCCATTCGCCGCAGGTCGCGGCGCGGGGCGCGACCCATTATCGTATCGAAAAGGCGTCCGAAGGGACGATCACCCGCACATCGGTCCACGCGCTGTCGGACGGCGACCGGCGCGAGGAAATCGCCCGTATGCTCTCCGGCGCCGCTGTCACGTCGGAGGCGCGGGCGCAGGCCGACCGGCTGCTGGAGGGCGTGTGATGTCCGACCCCGCCGCGCCTCCCTCCGAAGCGGAGGCCGCGAACCGCCTGATGCGCCTCGCGAGGGAGATCGCGCGGCACAACCGGCTCTATCATGCCGATGACGCGCCCGAGATCAGCGACGCCGACTATGATGCGCTGGTCCGCGAGAACACTGCGCTGGAGGCGGCCTTTCCGCACCTCGTCCGCGCCGACAGTCCGAACCGGCAGGTCGGCGCGTCCGTCGCGCAGTCGGCGCTGGCGAAGGTTGCGCATGAGAAGCGGATGATGTCCCTCGACAATGCCTTTTCGGACGAGGATGTCGCGGATTT
>CAZGVX010000060.1:1523-13441 GCA_964529225.1 uncultured Sphingobium sp. | reverse complement strand
CATCAGCGCGACGCCTCCGCCAGCGCGCGGATGCGCCCGGCGATGTCGCGCATGTGCGCCTCGGTCCCGATGGTGATGCGCAGCGCCTGCGGCAGGCCCTGGCCGGGGAGCCAGCGCGTCGCATAGCCCGCCTCAATCAGCGCGTCATAGACCACCTCGGCCGACAGCGCCCCTTCGAACAGGATGAGGAGGAAGTTGGCCGCGCTCGGCACGACGCGGATGCCATGATTGGACAGCGAGGTCATCTCCCCGGCCAGCCAGTCGCGCCATTGCCGGTTGTGCGCGCGGCTTGCCGTCACGAACGCCTGATCGCCCACCGCCGCGATCGCCGCCGCCTGGGCGCTCGTGGTGAGGTTGAACGGTGCGCGGATGCGGTGGAGCGCCGTGATGACATCGGCGCTGGCATAGCCCCAGCCGATCCGCTCGGCGGCGAGGCCGTAAATCTTGGAAAAGGTCCGTGTGACGAACACATTGGGACGCTCGGCCGCGAGCGCGAGGCCATGGTCGTCCTCGTCCGGGTCCAGATATTCGGCATAGGCCTGATCGAGCACCAGCAGGATGTCGGGTCGCAGACCGTCGGCGAGCCGGGCGATCTCAGCGCGGGGCGCAAAGGTGCCGGTCGGGTTGTTGGGATTGGCGACGAAGACGACGCGCGTGCGCTCTGTCACCGCGCCCAGCACGGCATCGACATCGGTGCCATAGTCGCGGTCCGGCACCACCACAGGCGTCGCGCCGACCCGCCGCGCGGCGATATCATAGACGGAAAAACCATAGCGGACGTAGATGACCTCATCGCCCGGTCCGGCATAGGCGCTGGCGGCAATGTGCAGCAGCTCGTCCGACCCGGTGCCATAGATCACGCGCGAAGGATCGAGGCCGTGCGCCGCCGCGATTGCCTGACGCAGCGCCGTTGCGCCGGGGTCGGGATAGGTCGCCAGATCGGCGAGCGCGCCGAGCGCCGCCTCCCGCACGGCCGGGCTCGTGCCGAGCGGATTTTCGTTGGCGGAGAGCTTGATGAGCGGCCTGCCGCTGTCGCTGCTCGCCTTGCCGGGCACATAGGGCGCGATCCCCATGATCCAGTCCTTGGGTGTCGGTCCCCCGCTTATGCCCTTGCTGTTCATCGACCGGCCCATAGCGCCCGGCGGAGGAGAACGCAAAATCCTGCGCCGCCATGGATATTTGGATCGCCCCGGCAGTTCTTCCCAAATCGGGGCAGCGACCCCTATGGAGACACGACATGAGCGACCGGAACGACATGCAGGGCGAAGGCAATTACGATGCCGCGCGCGACTATAACCGGGCGACCACCGCCCACGCCAGCGACACCGCAGCCGTGGAGCGCGAGGCACGCGAGGCTGCCGATGCGCTCGACGACTACGGCGCGGCGCTGGATCGGGCAGAGGCGGCAGGCCGGGAAGGCGAGCCGGTGGAAGAGATCAAGAATCAGGATCGTCCGCTGACCGAAGACGAAAAGGCGGATGTCGGTTCGCTTGATTCGATGGATGCGTCCGACCCCTCGTCCGCGACGCAGCCTGGCGGCGGCAACCCCGCGAACGGAGAGCCGGCCTGACAGAAGGGTTGGCGCAGCGCACATCGCCGGGCCGTGCCTGCGCCGACCGGATCGCCGACGATATGCGACGAACGCGGCAAAAAGATTGTTGCAATGCACAAAATCTTTGCGCCAATATCCTCTCAATCCGGTTTAACCGTGCGTAAAGCATGTCGGGCGCATGATGCTTCGTACGGCAACCAGAACGGGAGGCTGTATGAGCATGGGTGGCAGAACGTCGGACGGTGTCATTACGCTTGCGGAGATGCGGGAGTTCGCCTCCTTCCCCTCCGCGACCCAGCGATACATCCGCCGCTCGCTCGATGTCGCCATGCACCGGCGCGATCCGCTGGAGTGGAGCCGCGACATCGTCGAGGAGGCCAGCATCCGCGCGCAGGCACGCATCTATGGCCGGCTCGACGAACTCAAATCCATGGTGCCGGACGACAGTGGGCTCGATCAGGTAGAGCCGTTCATGGCCCCGCTCGTGACCCTGTCGGCCTTCGATCTCGGCCAGAACCGGCTCAACGGCTTCTCGGCCTACCGCTTTCTCTATGAGCGGCTGATCGGTGCGGGCTGCCGCCCCTGGCTGCCGGGTGCCTTCTGCGCCGCCGCCAGCCTGCCGCATCTTCACCCGGACCGCCGCCGCCAACTCCTCCAGACGATCAGCGAAGCGGCTGCCACCGCGCCGGGCTGGTCGAGCCGCGAGCCCAGCTTCTACCCCGAATGGGTCGAGAAGGTCGACACGAGCAAGGCGGCGAACTGAAGGGCGCTTCAGGCGGACGTCGCAAGCGCCCGCCGCAGCACCTCCGCATAGATCCGCGCCAGCGCCCTGAGGTCGTCAAGCGCCACCGCCTCGTCCCGCTTGTGCATCGTTGCGTTGACGAGGCCGCATTCCACCACCGGGCAGAGCCTTGACAGGAAGCGCGCATCCGATGTGCCGCCGGTGGTCGACAGCTCCGGCGCGGCGCCGGTCACCGCCTCAACCGCCGCCGACACCAGAGCCGAGAGCGGTCCCGGCGCCGTCAGGAACGGCTCGCCGCTGATGACGGCGCGCACGGTGCCGTCCTCGACCCCCGCGAGCGCCTCGATCCGGCGGACCAGCGACTCGCCGGAATGGAGCGGGTTGAAGCGGATGGAGATGCGCGCGCTCGCCGCCGCCGGGATCACATTGGTCGCCACATTGCCGACATGAAGGTCGGTGATCTCGATGTTGCTCGGCTGAAACCACTCGGTCCCGGCATCGAGCACGATGGCGTCGATCGCCGACAGGATGCGCAGCAGGCGCGGCACCGGATTGTCGGCGAGATGCGGATAGGCGACATGGCCCTGCACGCCTTGCACCTCGATCCACATGTTGACCGAGCCGCGCCGCCCGATCTTGATCATGTCGCCAAGGCGATGGACGCTGGTCGGCTCGCCGACAAGGCACATGTCCGGCACGATCCCGCGCGCCGCCATATGCGCCATGAGCGCGACGGTGCCATGGGTCGCCGCCCCCTCCTCGTCGCCGGTAATGAGGAGGCTGACCGTGCCGGGCAGGTCGCGCGCGGCCCCGGCGGCGGCGACAAAGGCGGCGATCGCCCCCTTCATGTCGACAGCACCCCGGCCATGGAGCAGGTCCCCACGGATTTCCGGCGCGAAGGGGGCGCTCGTCCAGCCCTCGCCGGGCGGCACCACGTCGAGATGGCCGGCAAAGGCGACATGCGGCCCCGCCCCGTTGACGCGCACCGCAAGCAGGTTCTCGACCGGCCCATCGGGCGCCTCGCCATCGAAGAATCGTTCCACCGCAAAGCCCTGCGCGGTGAGCGCCCCCGCCAGCACATCGAACACCGCCCCTGTCGCGGGCGTGACGGAGGGCGCGGCGATGAGCGCCCCGGCCAAGGGGAGCGGATCGGGGATACTGGTCAAATCCATGCGCCCGCGATAGCGAAGGCAGACCACCATGGAAAGGCTCGCAGCCCATGCCCCGGATCGACCTCGACGCCATCCCGCAGATCAACCGCACCGGCTATCCCGCGCCCTTCGACGCGGCGGTAGCTGGCCGCTGGCAGCGGCGGCTCGGCCCGGCGACGGGCATGACGGACCTGCGCGCCAGCCATGTCGTGCTGAAACCCGGCGCCTGGTCGTCGCAGCGCCACTGGCATGACGGCGAGGACGAGTTCCTCGTCATGCTGACCGGCGAGGCGGTGCTGATCGAGGACGGGGGCGAGACGCTGCTGAAGCCCGGCGACATGGCCGCCTGGCCGCAGGGTGTCCGGGACGGCCACCATCTCGTCAACCGCAGCACGGCGGATTGCAGCTTCGTCTGCCTGTCGGCGGGCGATGCAAAGGGTCGCGGCGGCTATTCGGACATCGACATGCTGTTCGACGGCGACGGCTACACGCACAGGGACGGCACGCCCTATGAGACGAAAAAGCCCGCCTGAGCCCGGCGAAGATTACAAAGGTTACAGGGTAAAGCTGCTTTTCCTCCGCCCCGATCCGCGCCGGACGGCGGGAGCGAACCGAGGCAAGGCAGGCTCAGCGAACGCCGGGCGTCGCGGGCAGCAGCAGGCCGATCAGGATCGCGATGATGCCATTGCTGGCGGGCATCGGGCCGATGCCACGCGCCTGAACGGGCGAGACGATGGCGGCGCTCATGGCGAGGGCGAGAACCGGAGCAAGAAGGACATGCTTGATCATGGGACACTCCTGTTGGGTGCGAGCTTCAAGAGCCGCCCCCCAATTAGCGCAGTCCCGGCAGGCCATCTGTGACCTGTGCAACATGGTTAACAGGTTTTTGTCGGGCGGATCACCCCTCCGCCTGCACCGGCCCTTCGAACTTCTCGATCACCCAGTCCTCGGCCTGCGCGCCGCCGATCCATTCCTGCATGAACGGATGTTCGATCACCGCGCGCATATAGGGCTGCGCGAAGCGCGCGACGGGCAGCGAATAGGTGACAAAGCGCGTCACAACCGGCGCGAACATGATGTCCGCCGCACCGAACGCGCCGAACAGGAACTCGCCCGCCCCGCCGAAGCGCGCCCGCGCCTCCGCCCAGAGGCTCATGATGCGCTGGATGTCGGCCATCACGTCCCCGGCCACCGGCTGCGCCGGATAGATCTGACGGATGTTCATGCTGTGGGTGCGGCGCAGCGCGGCGAAGCTGGAATGCATCTCCGCCGCCATCGAGCGGGCCATGGCACGCGCGGCGCTGTCCTCCGGCCAGAAGCGCATGCCGCCGGTCCGGTCGTTCAGATATTCGACGATGGCGAGGCTGTCCCACACGACGATGTCGCCATCCCACAGGATCGGCACCTTGCCGGACGAGGGCGCGAACTCGTCGCCCTCCCGCCGCTTGTCCCACTCGGCATCATAAAGCGGCACCACCAGTTCCTCGAACGGCAGGCCGGACTGCTTCGCGGCCAGCCAGCCGCGCAGGGACCAGCTCGAATACGCCTTGTTGCCGATGATGAGCTTCATCATATTCCCTTTGTCCGCCGCGAGTCAGTCCTCCACCGCCTCTAGCACAGCCGCGCGCAGTTCGGGCAGGCCCATGCCCTTTTCGGACGAGGTGGCGATGATGTCCGGGTGCGCGGCGGGGCGCTTGCGGATTTCCCCGGCGGTGCGGACGGTGACAGCGGCAAGATCGGTCGCCTTCACCTTGTCCGCCTTGGTGAGCACGATGCGGTAGCTCACCGCCGCCGCGTCCAGCATGTCCATGAGCTCGCGGTCGACATCCTTGAGGCCGTGGCGGCTGTCGATCAGCACCAGCGCGCGCTTCAGCACCGGGCGTCCGCGCAGGAAATCGTTTACGAGGAAACGCCATTGCCGCACCATGTCCTTGGGCGCCCTGGCATAGCCATAGCCCGGCATGTCGACGAGCCGGAAGGCGAGCGGATCGCCCACGTCGAAGAAGTTCAGCTCCTGCGTGCGGCCGGGCGTGTTGGAGGTGCGCGCCAGACCGTTGCGGTTGGTGAGCGCGTTGAGGAGCGAGGACTTGCCGACGTTCGAGCGGCCGGCAAAGGCGACCTCCGCCACGTCGGCATCCGGCAGAAACCGGAGCGAGGGGGCGGATTTCAGGAACGCGACCGGGCCGGCGAACAGGCGCCGCGCCGCTTCGATGCGGTCATTGTCCTGCGGCGCGTCCGTCACGTCACTTCGCCGGCGCTTCCTTGAGCGCGGGATGCTGACGATACAGCAGCCATTGCTGGGCAATGGTGAGAATGTTGGAGGTCGTCCAGTAGAGCAGCAGCCCGGCGGCAAACGGCGCCATCACGAACATCATCATCCACGGCATGATCGCAAAGACCTGCTTCTGCGTCTCGTCCATCGGCGCCGGATTGAGCTTGAACTGGAGCCACATGGTGACGCCCAGCAGGATCGCGAGCGGGCCGATCGCCAGAAACTGCGGCGGCGTGAAGGGCAGCAGGCCGAACAGGTTCAGGACATGCATCGGCTCGGGCGCGGACAGGTCCCTGATCCACAGCACGAACGGCTGGTGGCGCATCTCGATGGTCAGCATCAGCACCTTGTAAAGCGCGAAGAAGACGGGGATCTGCAGGAAGATCGGCAGGCAGCCGGCGAGCGGATTGACTTTCTCCGTCTTGTAGAGGGCCATGATCTCCTGCTGCATCTTGGCCTTGTCGTCCTTGTAGCGGTCCTGGATCGCCTTCATCTTCGGCTGGACGGCGCGCATCGCCGCCATGGAGGCGAACTGCCGCTGGGCGATGGGGAACATGGCCCCGCGCACGACAAAGGTGAGGCAGATGATCGCCGCGCCGAAATTGCCGATCGCGTGGAACAGCCATTCGAGCAGATAGAAAAGCGGCTTTTCAAACCAGTAGAACCAGCCCCAGTCGATCGCATGGTCAAACAGGGCGATGCCGCTGTCCTGATAGCGTTCGAGCAGGCGCGTTTCCTTGGCGCCGACGAACAGGCGGGTCGTGACGGACGCCGCCTTGCCCGGCGCCGCGGTGACCGGCTGGCCCGCGAAATCCGCCTGATAGAGATCGCCCTCGCCCTTGCGGAACTGCGCCGTCACCGCCGCCTTCTGGTCCGGGATGACCGCCGCCAGCCAGTGATAGTCGGTAAAGCCGATCCATCCGCCGGTCGTCTCGAAGCGGGTCTGCCCCTCGCCCTTGTCGAGCTCGGCAAAACCGACATCGTAATTTGCCGCGCCATTGAACACGCCCATGGGGCCGACATGATTGGTCCAGGTATCGGGATCGGTCGAATGGCCGCGCCGCGTGACAAAGGCGTAGGGCTGGGCGGCGAACGGCGCGCTGCCTCTGTTCTCGATGCTCTGCGTCGCGGAAATCATATAGTCGGGATCGACGGAAAGCCGGATGCGGAACGTCTGGCCAGCGCCATTGTCCCAGCTGAGCGTGACCGGGGTGTCCGGCGTCAGCGTCTTGCCGTCAGCCGTCCACACCGTCTCCGGGCCGGGCGCCTTCAGCCCGTCGCCCGCCCAGCCGAGGCCCGCGAAATAGGCGTCCTTCGTCCCGCTCGGCGAGAAGATGCGCACCGGCGGCGAGTCCTTGGCAACCGTCTGGCGATAGCCCGGCAGCACGACATCGTCGATACGCGCGCCCCTGAGCGCGATCGAGCCCCGAAGCTTGGGCGTGTCGATGGCGATACGCGGCGAGGCGGCGAGCACCTCGCGCCGGTCGCGGATGGCGGCGGGCGTCGCCGGGGCCGGGCCGGCGGCGGCATTGGTCACCGGCACCTGTTTCCCGCCCTCGATCTTTGTCACCGGCGGCGCGGCGGGTGGAAAGAAGTGGCTCGCAACCCATGGCCATGCGAACAGGATGAGCGCGGTCAGCACGGCCGCGATGAGGATGTTGCGCTTGTCTTCCTGATGCATCTGCGAGGGCTTACCGATCCGCGAGTTCTGTTTTGTGGCCGCTGGGCGGCACCGGATCAAAGCCCGACCCACCCCATGGATGACAGCGCAATAGCCGCTTGACCGCCAGCCAGCCACCCCTGATCGCGCCATGCCGTTCAACCGTCTCTATGGCATAGGCCGAACAGCTGGGCAGATAGCGGCAGGAGGGCGGCAGCACGCGGCTCGGCCCCCATTGCCAAAGGCGCGCGATGAGGATGAAAACGCGAGCCAGCATTATCGCCGACCCTTGCCATGGCGCACGCGGTCGAGCGCCTTGACCAGCTCGGCGCGCAGGGCGGCGAAATCGCGCTCGATGCCCTCGGCCCGGCCGATCAGCACATGGTCCGCGCCCGCCACGCCATGCGCGGGCAGCAGTTCGCGCGCGAGTTCGCGAAAGCGGCGCTTCATGCGGTTGCGCACGACCGCACCCCCCACTTTTTTCGATACGGTGATGCCGATCCGGCAAAGCGCGTCATTGTCACCGCGATCCCGCACCAGAAGGACAAAGCCGGGCATCGGCTGACGCCGCCCCTTGTTGGCTGCAAGATAGTCGGCGCGCTTCGTCATCCGGCCAAGCGCCGGACGATCGCCATCGCCGGGACGCGAGTCGGGCGTTATGCGCTCAGGGACTTGCGCCCGCGCGACCGGCGCGCGCGCAGGATCTTGCGGCCGCCAGGCGTCGCCATGCGCGCACGAAAGCCGTGGCGCCGCTTGCGGACCAGATTGCTCGGCTGAAAAGTGCGCTTCATCGGTCATTCCCTGGAACTGATAGGCTTGAAACGGGGGCGGCAACGGGCGTCATGCACAGCGCAGCCGCCTTGCCGGAAGCGGCGCGCATAGGGGAATGGGAGGGATGAGTCAATCGGCCGAGGCGAGGCACGCCGCAAGCCCCTCCCGGAAATCGCGGTAGCGCGGCCGCCAGCCGAGCAGCCGCTTCGCCCGGCCATTCGCGACGCGGCGATTCTCCGCATAGAATGCGCGGGCCATGGCGGAGAGGTTCGCTTCCTCGAGCGTGAGCAGCGGCGGCGGCGCGACACCGAGCATCGCGCAGGCCGCCTCGATCACGGCATTTTGCGAACAGGGATGATCGTCCGCGAGATTGAAGACGCCCGGCGGCCCGGCGAAGCTGGCGACGGTGCCGGACACGATGTCGTCGACATGGATACGGCTGAACACCTGCCCGGCGATGGCGATGCGATGCGCCTTGCCCTCGCGGACCCGGTCGAGCGCGCTGCGGCCCGGCCCGTAGATGCCCGGCAGGCGAAAGACCCGGACCCGCTCGTCCAGGGCCTGCCAGGCGAGATCCGCCGCGACCCGCGCGGAGCGACGCCCACCGCCGACCGGCGCGCCTTCGTCGACCCACGCCCCGCCGGTATCGCCATAGACGCCAGTCGAGGAGAGGTAGCCGATCCAGCGCGCGGGGCTCGCCGCGATGGCAGCGCCATGGCGGTCAAGCACCGGGTCGACGCCCGTTTCCCGGTCGGGGGGGACCGAGGACAGCACATGGGTGGCGCGGCCGAGCGCGGCACCGACCGCCGCAACATCGTCGAACGCGATGGTGCCCGCCCGGCCCGTCGCCTCAACGGTCCAGCCATCGCGCGCCAGCCGCTCGGCCAGCCGTCCGCCCGTGTAGCCGCGGCCGAAGATAAGCATATGAGACATGATCCGCCACTAATCCGTTTTCGCCACCGCCGCCATTGCCGCGCTCGCCCGCGCGCCCTAACTTGCCCGCCATGGCCGACATGCACACACCCGACACCGCCGCTCCCGCCGTCATCCGCCGCGAGGATTATCGCGTGCCCGACTGGCTGGTGCCGGACATCGAGCTCCACTTCGCCCTCGATGCGCAGGAGACGCGCGTGCGCTCCAGCCTCCGCGTCACGCGCAACCCCGCCGGGCAGCCGCGCGCGCCGCTGCGGCTGAAGGGCGACGGGCTCGCACCGGTGGGTGTGTGGATCGACGGCGAGCCGGGCACCGGCTGGCGGATCGAGGAGGGCGACCTCCTGATCGACCTCGCCGGCGATGCGCATGAGATCGGCATCGAAACGGTCATCAGTCCCGCCGCCAACAGCAAGCTCATGGGCCTTTATGCCTCGGGCGGCCTGCTCTGCACCCAGTGCGAGGCCGAAGGGTTCCGCCGCATCACCTTTCACCCCGACCGGCCCGACGTCCTCTCGCGCTATCGGGTGCGGCTGGAGGCGGACAAGGCGCGCTATCCCGTCCTGCTCGCCAATGGCGACCGCATCGAAACCGGCGACCTTGCCGACGGGCGGCATTATGCCGTGTGGCGCGATCCGCACCCAAAGCCCTCCTATCTCTTCGCGCTGGTCGCAGGCGATCTGGCCTGCAACGCCGACAGCTTCACGACCATGAGCGGGCGGGAGGTCAGGCTCGGCATCTGGGTCCGGGCAAGCGATCTGCCGCGCACCGCGCACGCCATGGAGGCCCTGAAGCAGAGCATGCGCTGGGACGAGCAGGTCTATGGCCGCGAATATGATCTCGACATATTCAACATCGTGGCGGTGGCGGATTTCAATTTCGGCGCGATGGAGAACAAGGGCCTCAACATCTTCAACAGTCGCTACATCCTCGCCGACCCGGAAACGGCCACCGACCTCGACTATGACGCCATCGAGGGCGTCGTCGCCCATGAATATTTCCACAACTGGTCGGGCAACCGCGTCACCTGCCGCGACTGGTTCCAGCTTTCGCTGAAGGAAGGCTTCACCGTCTATCGCGATCAGGCCTTCTCCGCCGACATGGGCAGCCCGGCGGTCAAGCGGATCGAGGATGTGCGGATGCTGCGCGCCGCCCAGTTCCCGGAGGACGGCGGGCCGCTCGCGCATCCGGTGCGCCCCGAATCCTACATGGAGATCAGCAACTTCTATACCGCGACCGTCTACAACAAGGGCGCGGAGGTGATCCGCATGATGGCGCTGATGCTCGGCCCGGACGCCTTCAGGGCGGGCACCGACCTCTATTTCGCGCGGCACGACGGCGAGGCGGCGACGTGCGAGGATTTCGTCAAGGCGATGGAGGATGCAAGCGGCGTCGACCTCGGCCAGTTCCGCCTGTGGTATTCGCAGGCGGGCACGCCGCGCGTCACCGCGCGCCTCAGCCATGACACCGCAACCGGAGAAGCACGGCTCGACCTCTCCCAGAGCGTGCCCGCCACCCCCGGCCAGCCGGACAAGGCGCCGATGGCGATCCCGCTCAAACTGTCGCTGCTCGGGCCGGATGGCCGGGGCGAGGAGGAACTGGTCATCCTCGATCAGCCAGGCCTCAGCCTCACGCGGTCCGGCTTCGCGAGCAGGCCGGTGCTGTCGATCAATCGCGGCTTTTCGGCGCCGGTGGTGATCGAGACGGATCGCAGCCATGCCGACCTCGCCTTTCTGTCCGCGCATGATGACGACCCGTTCGGCCGCTATGAGGCGATGCAGCAGCTGATGGTCAATGTGCTCGTCGCCCATATTGGCGGCGCGCCGCTCGAAAGCGCGCCCGTCATCGAGGCGATCGGGCAGACGCTGGCCGACGCGGCGCTGGACGGCGCCTTCATCGCGGAGGCGGTGAAGCTGCCCGGCGAGGCCTATCTCGGCGACCAGATGGCCATGGTGGACCCGGACGCGATCCATGCCGCGCGCGATGCGCTGGCGACGGCTGTCGGCCAGGCGCTGGAGGGCGAATGGCGGACGCTGCACGAACGGTCGGCCCGCAATCGCTTTGCGCTGTCGCCCGACGCCAAGGCCGCGCGGCGGCTGCGCAATGTCGCGCTGTCCTATGTCGTCCAGTCGGGGGCGGCCGATGGCCCCGCGCTCGCGCTCGGCCAGTTCGACGCCGCCGACAACATGACCGAGCGGCAGGCGGCGCTCGCCATTCTGGCAAGCGAACCGGGACCGGAGCGCGAGACGGCGCTGGCCGCCTTTTACGAGCGGTTCCGGGGCGATGCGCTGACGCTGGACAAATGGTTCACCACGCAGGCGCTGGCGTTTCACCCCGACACGGTCGAACTGGTCGAGGGGCTCGCGCACCATCCCGACTTCACGCTGAACAATCCCAACCGCGCGCGCGCGCTGCACGGCGCGTTCACCGCGAATCAGTGGGCGTTCCACCGGGCGGACGGCAAGGGATATGCGATGATCGTGGACAGCATCCTCGCGCTCGACGCGATCAACCCGCAGGTGGCCGCGCGGCTGGTGCCGCCGCTCGGGCGGTGGCGGCGGTTCGACGCAGGCCGGCAGGCGATGATGAAGGGCGCACTGGAGCGGATCGCGGCCGCGCCCGGCCTGTCGCGCGATACCCGCGAACAGGTAGTGAAAAGCCTGGCCTGAACGCAGGCGGCTCGGATTGCCAAAACCGGAAGCGGCGAAGGATCGCTCCCCCGCCGCCCGGTGTTGCCATGAGTTCGGGCCGGTTCAGGCCGCGAACTGGTTCCCCTGCGGCCTTTAGGCCGCGAACTGGTTCATCGTGTTGTGGATGCCGCCCGCCTTCAGCGCCGCCTC
>CAZGVX010000060.1:0-1423 GCA_964529225.1 uncultured Sphingobium sp. | reverse complement strand
AGGCCGCGAACTGGTTCATCGTGTTGTGGATGCCGCCCGCCTTCAGCGCCGCCTCGCCCGCGAAATACTCCTTGTGATCGTCGCCGATGTCGGAGCCGGACATGTTCTGGTGCTTCACGCAGGCGATGCCCTGGCGGATTTCCTGCCGCTGCACGCCCTTGACGTAGCCCAGCATGCCCTGCTCGCCGAAATATTCCCTGGCGAGATTGTCGGTGCTGAGCGCCGCCGTGTGATAGGTCGGCAGCGTGATGAGGTGATGGAAGATGCCCGCCTCACGCGCCGCGTCCGCCTGGAAGGTGCGGATGCGCTCGTCCGCCTCGGCCGCAAGCTCGGTGCCGTCATAGTCGACGCTCATGAGCTTGGCGCGATCATAGGCCGACATGTCCTTGCCCGCTTCGGTCCAGGCGTCGAACACCTGCTGGCGGAAATTCAGCGTCCAGTTGAAGCTCGGCGAGTTGTTGTAAACGAGCTTTGCGTTCGGCATCACCTCGCGGATGCGGCTGACCATGCCGCCGATCTGGCCGATATGCGGCTTCTCGGTCTCGATCCACAGAAGGTCCGCGCCGTTCTGGAGCGAAGTGATGCAGTCGAGGACGCAGCGGTCCTCGCCCGTGCCAGCGCGGAACTGGTAGAGGTTGGACGGCAGACGCTTGGGCTTCAGGAGCTTGCCGTCGCGGGTGATCAGCACGTCGCCATGGCCGATCGCCGAGGCATCAACCTCGTCGCAATCGAGGAAGCTGTTATACTGGTCGGCGATGTCGCCCTTTTCGCGGACATAGGCGATCTGCTTGGTGAGGCCGGCACCCAGCGAGTCGGTGCGCGCGACGATCACGCCGTCATCAACGCCAAGCTCGAGGAAGGCATAACGGACCGCGCGGATCTTGGCGAGGAAGTCCTCGTGCGGCACGGTGACCTTGCCGTCCTGGTGGCCGCACTGCTTTTCGTCCGACACCTGGTTTTCGATCTGGATGCAGCAGGCGCCCGCCTCGATGAACTTCTTGGCGAGGAGATAGGTCGCCTCGGCATTGCCGAAACCAGCGTCGATGTCGGCGATGATCGGCACGACATGGGTCTGGAAATTGTCGATGTCGTGGCTGATCTTCTGCGCGCGCATCTCGTCGCCCGCGTCACGCGCGGCGTCGAGATCGCGGAACATCATGCCCAGCTCGCGCGCATCGGCCTGCTTGAGGAAGGTGTAGAGTTCCTCGATGAGGTCGGAGACGGAGGTCTTTTCGTGCATCGACTGGTCGGGCAGCGGCCCGAATTCCGAGCGCAGCGCAGCAACCATCCAGCCCGACAGATAGAGATAGCGGCGCTTGGTCGAGCCGAAATGCTTCTTGATCGCGATCAGCTTCTGCTGACCGATGAAGCCGTGCCAGCAGCCGAGCGACTGGGTGTAGTTGGCGGGATCGGCGTCATAGGC
>CAZGVX010000059.1:0-13634 GCA_964529225.1 uncultured Sphingobium sp. | reverse complement strand
TCACGTCGAGCAGCAGCACGTCCTTGACGTCGCCCTGCAGCACGCCCGCCTGGATGGCCGCGCCCATGGCGACGACCTCATCGGGGTTCACGCCCGAATGCGGTTCCTTGCCAAAGAACTCCTTCACCGCCTCGCGCACCTTGGGCATGCGGGTCATGCCGCCAACCAGCACCACCTCGCTGATGTCGCTGGCGGAGACGCCCGCATCGGCCATGGCCTTCTTGCAAGGGTCCATGGTGCGCTTGATGAGGTCGGCGACGAGGCGCTCGAGATCGGCGCGCGTGATGGTCTTGACGAGATGCTTCGGCCCGTTCTGATCGGCGGTGATGAAGGGCAGGTTCACCTCGGTCGTCTGCGCGCTCGACAGCTCGATCTTCGCCTTTTCGGCAGCTTCCTTGAGGCGCTGGAGCGCGAGCTTGTCGCCGCGCAGGTCGATGCCTTCCGCCTTCTTGAACTCGTCGGCCAGATGCTCGACCAGCTTGGAGTCGAAATCCTCGCCGCCCAGGAAGGTGTCGCCGTTGGTCGACTTCACCTCGAACACGCCGTCGCCGATCTCGAGGATCGAGATGTCGAACGTGCCGCCGCCAAGGTCATAGACGGCGATGGTCTTGCCGTCCTGCTTCTCAAGGCCATAGGCCAGTGCCGCCGCGGTCGGCTCGTTGATGATGCGCAGCACCTCAAGGCCGGCGATCTGCCCTGCGTCCTTGGTCGCCTGGCGCTGGGCGTCGTTGAAATAGGCGGGGACGGTGATCACGGCCTGCGTGACGGTCTCGCCGAGATAGGCCTCGGCGGTTTCCTTCATCTTCTGGAGAATGAACGCGGAAATCTGGCTGGGGCTGTAGTCCTTGCCGCCAGCGGCGACCCAGGCATCGCCATTCGGCCCCTTGGCGATCGAATAGGGGACGAGCTCCATGTCCTTCTTGGTCATCGGATCGTCGAAGCGGCGGCCGATGAGGCGCTTGACGGCAAAGACCGTATTGTCCGGATTGGTGACGGCCTGCCGCTTGGCTGGCTGGCCGATCAGCCGCTCGCCATCCTTGGCGAAGGCGACGATGGAGGGCGTGGTACGCGCGCCTTCCGCATTCTCGATGACCTTGGGTTTGCCGCCGTCCATGACCGCGACGCAGCTGTTGGTGGTGCCCAAATCAATGCCGATGACTTTTGCCATATTTCGTCTTTCAAACCCCAAACAAGTTTCAGCGGTTTGCGGGGCCGGCCCGCGATAAGAGCCGAACCGGACCCCGCCTTCAGGCGTCGATATAGGTGGGCATTTCACCGCGACAAGCGGTTTGCGCGCGCCCCGCGTGACCAAAGTGTCACAAACTGAGGTGGCAATCATGCCGACGGCCCACTAGATAGCGGCCATCGACTCGTTTCGCCGCTGGCGCACGAGGCCCGCCAGCGGAGACAAGTGCCACAAGATGCGGATCGCCATCGCTTCCGATCATGCCGCCATTGGCCTCAAGGCGGACCTTGCCAGCTGGCTCGCCGAGGCTGGCGAACAGGTCGAGGATCTCGGCCCCGCCGATGCCACCAGCGTCGACTATCCCGATTATGGCTACAAGCTGGCCTCCGCGATCGCGGAGGGCCGCGCCGAACGCGGCATTGCGCTGTGCGGCTCGGGCATCGGCATTTCGATCGCGGTCAACCGCCATCCCGCCTGCCGCTGCGCGCTCGTGTCGGAGCCGCTTTCGGCCCGCCTCGCGCGCGAACATAACGATGCCAATGTCATTGCCATGGGCGCGCGCCTCATCGGCCCAGAGATGGCGCGGGCGATCGTCGCGGCCTTCCTCCAGACCGATTTTGCCGGCGACAGGCATCAGCGCCGCGTCGACAAGCTTTCCAACCCGCCTGCCTGAAAGGACAGACGATCATGGCCACCGCCCTTGACACCCGCTATGCCGCCCCGGACGGCTATTTCACAGCCGATCTTGCCGCGGCGGACCCCGCCGTCGCCGACGCCATCGCGCACGAGCTCGACCGGCAGCGCCACAAGATCGAGCTGATCGCATCGGAAAACATCGTCTCTAAAGCGGTGCTGGAGGCGGCTGGCTCGGTCTTCACCAACAAATATGCGGAAGGCTATCCGGGCAAACGCTATTATGGCGGCTGCGACTATGCCGACGTGGTCGAGACCCTCGCCATCGAGCGCGCCAAGCAGCTGTTCGGCTGCACCTTCGCCAATGTTCAGCCCAATTCCGGCAGCCAGATGAACCAGGCGGTGTTCCTCGCGCTGCTCCAGCCGGGCGACACCTTCATGGGTCTCGATCTCAACTCGGGTGGTCATCTCACCCACGGCTCGCCGGTCAACATGAGCGGCAAATGGTTCAGGCCGATCCCCTATGGCGTCCGGCGCGACGACCATCTGATCGACATGGACGAGGTTGCCCGGATTGCGCGCGCGCACAAGCCGAAACTCATCATCGCGGGCGGAACCGCCTACAGCCGCGTATGGGATTTCGCGCGGTTCCGTGAAATCGCCGACGAAGTGGGCGCCTATCTCATGGCCGACATGTCGCATTTCGGCGGGCTCGTCGCGGGCGGCGCGCATCCCTCGCCCTTCCCCCACGCCCATGTTGCCACCACGACCACGCACAAGACTCTGCGCGGGCCGCGCTCGGGCATCATCCTCACCAATGACGAGGAGCTGGCCAAGAAGATCAACATGGCGGTGTTTCCCGGCATGCAGGGCGGGCCGCTCATGCACATCATCGCGGCCAAGGCGGTCGCGTTCGGCGAGGCGCTGCGGCCGGACTTCAGGGCCTATGCCCATCAGGTCGTCGCCAATGCGCGCACACTCGCGGCCGCGCTGATGGACGCAGGGCTGGGCGTCGTCTCGGGCGGCACCGACAACCACCTGATGCTCGTCGACCTCACGGCCAAGGAGGTGACCGGCAAGGCGGCGGAGAAGGGGCTCGACCGGGCCTGGCTGACCGCGAACAAGAACGGCATCCCGTTCGACACGCGCTCACCTTTCGTGACCTCCGGTATCCGCCTCGGCACGCCCGCGGGCACGACGCGCGGCTTTGGCGAGGCCGAGTTTCGCGAGGTGGCGACGCTCATCGCCGAGGTGGTGGAGGGTCTGCGCAAAAACGGCGACGAAGGCGACGGCCAGGTCGAGGCGCATGTCCGCGAGAAGGTTCGGGCGCTAACCGACCGTTTTCCGATCTATTGAGGGGTAGAGGGTTTGAGGTGTCCGTTCTGCGGACATGATGCGAGCCAGGTGAAGGACAGCCGCCCTACCGACGACGGGGCGGCCATCCGGCGCCGGCGCCAGTGCGAGGCGTGCGCCGCGCGCTTCACCACCTTCGAGCGTATCCAGTTGCGCGAGGTGATGGTTGCCAAGTCGGACGGCCGCACCGAGCCTTTCGACCGGGACAAGCTCGCCCGGTCCATAGGCATCGCCTGCCGCAAGCGCGCCATCGAACCCGTCATGATCGAGCGGCTCGTCTCCGGCATTCAGCGCCAGATCGAAACATCGGGCGAGGCCGACGTGCCCTCGACCCGCATCGGCGCGCTTGCGATGGAGGGGCTCAAGGCCCTCGACAGCGTCGCCTACATCCGCTTCGCCTCGGTCTACAAGGATTTCACCGAGGCCCGCGACTTTGCCGAATTTGCGGGCACCATCCGCGAGGTCGGCGGGGAGTGAGCTTCTGGGTCTACATCCTGCGCTGCGCAGACGGAAGTTTCTACACCGGCCATACCGATGATCTGGAGCGCAGGGTTGCCGAACACCAGTCCGGCGCGCTGCCGGGCTATACGCATAGACGGCGCCCCGTAGAACTCTTGTTCAGTGAAAGCTTCGCCGAGCGCATTGATGCGCTCGAGCGCGAGCGGCAAGTCAAGGATTGGTCCCGCGCCAAAAAGGAGGCGCTGATCCGGGGCGATTGGGATGGGGTAACGGCTGCCACGAAGCGGTCTCGACAGGCGTCTCAACGGCGTTCGACGCCTGCTCGACCCGAACGGATGAGAGATGACGAAACGTCCGCCCCTTCCAGTTCGGGTCGAGCGCCGGTCGAGCCCGTCGAGACCGGCGTCGAGAATACTGCGTCCCCCACTCCGCCCCCCCTGATCGTGCTCGTCCGACCGCAGCTTGGCGAAAATATCGGCAAGGCGGCGCGCGCCATGCTGAACTTCGGTCTCATCGAGATGCGCCTCGTCGCTCCGCGCGACGGCTGGCCTAACCCCGATGCCGGCCCGGCGGCGGCGGGCGCCGACATCATCCTCGAAAAGGCGCAGCTTTTCGACACGCTTGCCGAAGCCGTCGCCGATTGCCCCCATGTCTACGCCACCACCGTGCGCAAGCGTGGCGTCACCAAGCCCGTCGTCACTCCGGCAGAGGCAGCAGGGCAAATCCACGCCCGCGGGGGCCGCAGCGCCATCGTCTTCGGCCCCGAGCGGTCCGGCCTCGAAACCGACGAGGTCGCGATCGCCCGCGCGATCCTGACCGTGCCTGTCAATCCGGAATTCGGCTCGCTCAATCTGGCGCAGGCCGTGATATTGTGCGCCTATGAATGGTCGAAATATCAGCCGCTCCACCAGCCGACCGTTACCGAACTGCTTGAACCGGCGCCGCAGGACGAGCTCGACGGCATGATCGCCCAGCTCGACGCGATGCTCGAGGCGGCTGGCTATTTCTATCCGCCCGACCGCACGCCCGCGACCCGGCGGACGCTGCGCAATCTCCTCACCAAGCCGGGCTGGAACCATCTCGAGGTCCGCACCCTGCGCGGCGTCCTGTCGGCGCTCGCCAACCCGCGCCCGCGATGACGCGCCAGACCTTCGATGACGATGAGGCGATCGCCGCGCTGACGGCGTCCTTTCGCGGCCTTGCCCTGCCCAAGGAACAGTGGACGCACGGCGCGCACTGGGCCGCCGCGCTCTGGATCGTGGCGCGATGCCCCGACGTCGCGCCGGAACGCGACATGCGGGACATGATCCGCCGCTACAACGAAAGCGTCGGCGGGGTGAACAGCGACAGCGCCGGCTATCACGAAACGATCACCCTTGCGTCGCTCCGCGCCGTTCGCGCGCATCTCGCAAATGCACAGGCGGACGCTCCGCTCCATGCCGTTCATGCCGCCCTGATAGCCGGACCGCTGGGGCGAAGCGATTGGCCGCTCGCATACTGGTCGCATGAGCGGCTGTTCTCCCCCGCCGCGCGCCGCGCCTGGGTCGAGCCGGACATTACGCCGCTGCCATGGTGAAAAGCCTGTAACCGTCCTGCATCGCTTCGCGTATACTGCCTCACAAGGATCGCTGGGGGACGGCTATGCATCAGGATGACGTGAAGGGCGCACCGCGCGGGGGTGACCTCGTGAAACGCCACAGGCTATCGACACGGCTCTGGCACTGGACGAACGCTGTGACGCTCTATGTCCTGCTGTTTTCCGGCCTCGGCATCTTCAACGCCCACCCCCGGCTCTACTGGGGGCATTACGGCGCGAACGCGGACACGCCCTGGCTGGAACTGCAACGCTTCCCCGGCTGGATCACCCTGCCCGGCCATTATGACCTCGCCGGCGCCCGCCACTGGCACCTGCTGTTCGCGCTGCTGCTCGGCTTCTCGCTGCTTGGCTACATGCTCTGGAGCCTCGTGAACCGGCACATCGTGCGCGATCTCGCCTTTCGCAAGGGCGAGCTGGCACCGTCCCACATCCTCCATGACATTGTCCAGCACGCGCAGCTGAAGTTCCCCACGGGCGCCGCGGCGCTGCGCTACAATGTCCTGCAGAAGGCAAGTTATATCGGCGTGATCTTCGTCCTGCTGCCGACGATCATCCTCACCGGCCTCACCATGTCGCCCGGCATGAACGCCGCATGGCCCTGGCTTGTCGACCTGTTCGGCGGCCGTCAGTCGGCGCGCTCGATCCATTTCATCGTCGCATGGCTGCTGGTCGCCTTCTTCCTCGTCCACATGCTGATGGTCGTTCTTGCCGGCCCGTTCAACGAGGTTCGCTCGATGATAACCGGCCGCTATCGCCTTCCGAAGGAGCGCAACTGATGACCCTCACCCTCAATCGTCGCGCCCTGATCGGCAGCCTTGCTGCCGTCGGCGCCAGCCCGCTCCTGTCGGCGTGCGACAGGCTGGCGCAGCAGCCCGCCGTGCACGACCTTCTGTTCAACGCCGGCAACATGCACAAATGGCTCCAGCGGGCGCTGACCGACCGCGAGGCGCTTGCGCGCGAGTTCCGGCCGGACCAACGCTCGCCCTTTTTCCGGGGCAACGGCACGCTGAACCCCAATACCGACGCCTACAAGGCGCATTGGCGCACCGGCTTCGACAGCTGGCGGCTTACCGTCGACGGGCTTGTCGCGCGCCCGCTGTCGCTCAGCCTTGCACAGCTCCAGTCCATGCCCGCGCGCGAGCAGATCACCCGCCACGACTGCGTCGAGGGCTGGAGCGCCATCGGCAAATGGCGCGGAGTCCGGCTGAAATCCCTGTTGGAGGCGGCCGGGCTTTCCGACCGGGCGCGCTATCTCGTTTTCCACTGCGCCGACAACATGTGGGCGGCCCATCCCTATTATGAGAGCCTTGACCGCATTGATGCCTTCCATCCGCAGACCATATTGGCCTATGCGCTCAACGATAATCTGCTGGCCGTCCGCAATGGGGCGCCTCTGCGCCTGCGGGCCGAACGCCATCTCGGCTACAAGCAGGCCAAATATATCATGAGGATCGAAGCAGTTGAGACGGTATCGGGAATCTATGGTGGCAAGGGCGGTTTCTGGGAAGACGTCGCCGGTTACGAAGCCTACGCCGGGATCTAGCATCCGCCCAGACGCCTCCGCCCCATGAGCCGCTGGATATTGGACGGCGTCCTGTCGCGGCTGATTACGCGCGGCACGCTCACCGTCACCAACCATGACGGCCAGGTCCACAGCTTCGGCACGCCGGACCCCGAGTTCCCGGACATCGCGATGCGGTTCACAGACGCGAAGGTCGCGCGCGACGCGCTGCTGTCCCCGCGCCTCGGCTTCCCGGAAGCCTATATGGACGGGCGCATCGTCATCGAGCGCGGCGACATCATGGGCTTAATCACCCTCGCGATGAAGAACAACGCGGTCGAACTGGCGCGCAGTGTCGACCCGGATGCGCCGCTCAAGACCCTCGCCGACCGGCTGCTGAAGCCCTTGCGCCAGTTCAACCGTGCCGCCAGCGCCCGCAGCAACGTCGCCCATCATTACGACCTCGATGCCGGGCTCTACGACCTCTTTCTCGATGAGGACCGCCAGTATAGCTGCGCCTACTGGCCGCGCGAGGACATGACGCTGGAGGAGGCGCAGGCCGCCAAAAAGGCGCATATCGCCGCCAAGCTCGCCCTGGCGCCTGGACACAGGGTGCTCGACATCGGCTGCGGCTGGGGCGGCATGGCGCTCTATCTGCATCAGGCGTTCGGGGTCGAGGTGACGGGCATCACCCTCTCGACCGAACAACTCGCCATCGCGCGCCAGCGGGCCGAGACGGCAGGTGTCGCCGACAAGGTCAGGTTCGAACTGATCGACTATCGGGCGATGACGGGCCAGTTTGACCGCATCGTCTCGGTCGGCATGTTCGAGCATGTCGGCGTGCCGCAATATCGCGACTTCTTCCGCACCTGCCACACTCTCCTCGCGCCGGACGGCGTCATGCTGATCCACACCATCGGCCGCATGTTCGGGCCGGGTTCGACCGACGCCTTCACCCGCAAATATATCTTTCCCGGCGGCTACAGTCCGGCCCTGTCGGAGATCGTCAGCGCGAGCGAATCCAACCGCCTCATCGTCACCGATGTCGAGACATGGCGGGTGCATTACGCCAAGACGCTGCGCCAGTGGTATGCGCGCACCCTCGCCAATCGCGAGAAGATCGAGGCGCTGTATGATGCGCGCTTCTATCGCATGTGGTGCTTCTATCTCGCAGGTGCGGCGACCGCGTTCGAATATGGCGGCCTCGTCAACTATCAGCTCCAGTTCACGCGCAGCCGCTGGGCGTTGCCGCTGTCGCGCGACTATATGCTGGAGGGCGCCGGCCGGTAGGTGCGCTCCATCCGCGACCGGGCGGACATCAGCGGCCCCACCGGCTCAAGCGACGGCGCGAAGCGCGCAAGTCCCGTGGGCGGCATGTTGACGTATAGCGCCTCCATCGCGCCACTGCGCGCATAGGTCTCGTGCCAGAAGCCCGCCCCCCGGCTCAACTTGCTGAGATCGCGCCACCAGTCGGCATGCGGCGCGCTTCTGGTGAAGCGTTCGAGGCTTTCCACATCGCGCCAATATTGCCGGATGCCCACATGGCCGATCGAGAACAGGAAATTCTCGTGCGCCAGCAGGCCCTCGGGCCTGTCCGTCTGGATCGCGCCCAGCTTGGGGCCAATGCCGATCAGCGCGCCGATGCCGCGCCAGGCGCGCACCTTGAAGCCCAGCAGGATGACAACGAGATCGGGATAGGCCGACAGATCGACCGACTGGCGGATGGGTGCTTGCATCGTCCGACTCCATGATGTTTATGCCGTAAACATACACCGGCATGATTACAGTGTAAACAAAGGAATTCGAGCGTGCTCCCTTCCCTGCGTGAACGGCTGATCGACGAGGCGCTCGCCCTGCTCGAAACCGGCCAGGCCGACGTCAGCCTGCGCGCCGTCGCACGGGCAGCGGACGTGTCGGCGATGGCGCCCTATCGCCACTTCACGGACAAGGCCGCGCTCATGGCGGCGGTCGCGCTGCGCGGCTATGCCATGCTGGAGGTCGAAGCGCGCGCGGCCGATGCGGCGCAGACCGTGCGCGACGCCCTCATCGCGCAGGGGGCCGCCTATATCCGCTTCGCCCGAACGCACCCCGCCCTGTTCCGTCTGATGTTCGCTGACGGCGCGGGTCTGAACCTGCCGCCGGAGGATTGCAGCGGCGGCTATGCCATCCTGGCGGCGCGGGTGGCGCAACTCGTGCCGGATCGCGCGCAGGCGGGAATGCTCGCCTGCTGGGGCCTTGTCCACGGCCTCGCGACCCTCGCGCTGGACGGGCGGCTGGAAGCCGATGAGGAGGGCGAACACCGGGCGCTCACCCTCCTCGCCGATGCGCTTGCGGGGGGTTAGAACCGGACGCCGAGGCCCACCATCACCTGATGCCGGTCGAGGTCGATCGACAGATCCTCGATCTCGTCCTCGCCATCGGGCGTGTTCACATCGAGGTTCGAATAGTTGGAGTAGCGATATTCGATTTTCGCAAACCCGCCGGGGCCGAACAGGTTGAACTTCTGTTCGACGCCCGCGCCGATGCGCCAGCCGTCGGCGGTGTAGCCATCGTCATTGTCGTCGTCATTTTCCGCCGGGCCGAACTCGGTTTCGAAACGGGCATTGGTGTAGCCGCCCTTCACATAGAGCATGGTGGCCGGCGCGATGGCGTAGCCGACCCGCGCGCCGATATAGAGATCCCGATCGGTTTCGAGGCGATAGGCATCCTCATCCTCTCCGAATTTTGCGGTGGAATCGCTCCACTCGCCCTCGATGCCGACGATGGCGCCGCCGATCTGGAAGTCGTAGCCCCCGCCAATGCCAAAGCCGAGCCCGTCGATGGACTCGTTCGAGCCGTCGTCGCCCAGCGCGACATTGTCATAGCCCAGCAACGCCTCGACATGGGGGCCGGTGAACGGCGCGGCCTCCTGCGCCATGGCGGGCGAGGCCGCAACGGTCATGGCCGCTGCGAGGGCAACGGTGGAAATGAAACGCATAAGTTACTCCTTGAACGATCCGCCCCGCTTCGGCAGGGTCGGGGCTCAAATGTTTCACCTTCGCGCGGGTTGCTCCGTCCGCCGCATCGGCAGGCCGATGTTGCTGCAATGCAACAGGGCTTGACGGTTGCGCGGCAGGCATCAGCCTGATACCCGCGCGCGCCTTCCCTCCAATCCCGACCGCCACAGAAAGCCCAAGCCCATGACTGACAAGACCGACCGGCCCGACATCAAGAAGGTCGTCCTCGCCTTTTCGGGGGGCCTCGATACCAGCGTGATCCTGAAGTGGCTTCAGCAGCATTATCAGTGCGAGGTCGTCACCTTCACCGCCGATCTCGGTCAGGGCGAGGAACTGGAGCCCGCCCGCGCCAAGGCGCAGCTTATGGGCGTCCGGCCGGAGCACATCTTCATCGACGATCTGCGCGAGGAATTCGTGCGCGATTATGTCTTCCCGATGATGCGCGCCAATGCGCTTTATGAGGGGCTCTATCTCCTCGGCACGTCGATCGCCCGGCCGCTCATCGCCAAGCGCCAGATCGAGATCGCGCGGATGGTGGGCGCGGACGCCGTCTCCCACGGCGCGACCGGCAAGGGCAATGATCAGGTCCGTTTCGAGCTTGGCTATTACGCGCTGCAACCGGACATCAAGGTAATCGCGCCGTGGCGCGAGTGGGACCTCACCTCCCGCACCGCGCTCATCGCCTTTGCCGAGCAGCACCAGATCCCGGTGCCCAGGGACAAGCGCGGCGAAGCGCCCTTTTCCACCGACGCCAACATGCTCCACACCTCCTCGGAGGGGAAGGTTCTGGAGGACCCGTGGGAGGAGGTGCCGGACTTCGTCTATTCGCGCACCGTCAACCCGGAGGATGCGCCGGACGCGCCCGAATATATCACCATCGACTTTGAGCGCGGCGACGGCGTCGCCATCAATGGCGAAGGGATGAGCCCCGCGACCCTGCTGGAAACGCTCAACGATTATGGCCGCCGCCATGGCATCGGCCGGCTCGACCTCGTCGAGAACCGCTTTGTCGGGATGAAGTCGCGCGGCATGTACGAGACGCCGGGCGGCACCATCTATGCCGCGGCGCATCGCGGCATCGAGCAGATCACGCTGGACCGGGGTGCGGCGCACCTCAAGGACGAGCTGGCGCCGCGCTATGCCGAGCTCATCTACAACGGCTTCTGGTTCTCGCCGGAGCGCGAGATGCTGCAGGCGGCGATCGACCACAGCCAGAGCAATGTGCGCGGCACCGTGCGGCTGAAGCTCTACAAGGGCAGCGTGAACGTGGTGGGCAGGAAGTCGCCCAATACGCTCTATTCGGAGAAGGTCGTGACCTTCGAGGACGACGCCGGTGCCTACGACCAGCGCGACGCGGCGGGCTTCATCAAACTGAACGCGCTGCGGCTGCGGCTGCTGGGACGGCGGGAGGGGTAGGCCCTACCCAAACCCCAAACCGTTCGGTTCGAGCAGCGTCGAGAACCAGCCGCCCGTTACCGTCACCCGGCAGCCCTAACTTGCGCTTCCATTATCGACGCAACAGTGCATCTGCGGTGCAGCCATGACGCATCTGCGCGCAGTTGCGCCTCTTAGCTTTGAGCCTTAGGGTCAGCCTAAATGTTGCAATCATATGCGCGCATTGGAAGGACAGATATGGTCGACGATATAGAAACCGACGAAATAGATATTGAAGAAGAAACAGATGAAATTCCTTTTGTAGAATTTGACATTTCGGTTTCCCCGGCCGATCCAACGCTAGAACTTCTGGCAAACAAGGTTCAACAAAAGGATATAATCATACCATTTTACCAAAGAAAATACGTTTGGAAAATAGAGCAAGCGTCGAAGCTAATAGAATCTTTGGCGTTTATACCCTTCGCATAGGTAACGCTTGACTCAAATAATGCACGGCTTAGCGTAAACCCCTGATAATCAGGGGGTGGGCGATATGCCTGATACGGATTTCAGTATAACCTATCGGGGTGGCGAAGCGGACCAAAACTCGATGGACATGCGCATGTTGGCATTGTCCCTGCTGGGTGCCGAGAGGATCGTATCGGACGGCTTAGTTATCATCGTCAACAAGCGCCTTCCAAAGCGCGGCGAGCGCGCGCCAGTAATTCTCCGGGCGCGCGAGCCAAAAGCCGGTTCTGTCGAAATTCTAGGGTTACTCCACGCGATTTTTGGCTCGCTCAATCTTGGGTTGCCGCTTGCGGCAGATATCGCTGCTTCATTTGTGGAAGAATGGTGGAAGGCTGTGATTGCTCGATTCAGCGGACGGCCTGACGTTGCCGAAAAGATTATTGAGGGCTTTGTTGAAATGAACAAGGACCACCTGATATCGAGAGACGCAAGCGACGCGCAGCGCCACCAGGAGATGATGGCGCTGATTGATGTTTTGCGCGCCGGCCTTGTTGGGCAACAGCGGTCGGCAGAGCAGTTTGTTGCGCCAATAGGCCCATCGGTTGACAGCGCCACTGTATTCGCCACCGCCGCAAAGCCGGTTCTTATCGGCGTGGAAGAAGCGGACGCCATCCGTGATGGCGCAAAGCTGGTATGGGGGCCACTAGAACAGCTTACGCTGAAAACCGACGGCTTCAAATTCCATACGAGCGGCCTCAGCGTTGAGAACCCGGAGCGGAATGGCTATCTCATGGCGAGGGTACGTGACCCTCGTTTCGAGAATGCGGAAAACCCGTATACGGAAGCCGCCCAGCGGCGATCAGAAATCGTCGTGTTGGGTAGGCGAGGCTACAAAGACTCTACGCTGGCAGGAATAGACATAGTGGACTTTATCCGTGACAACCCTACGTAAAGCGCGAGAAAATGGCGATCTCGACCAGTTCGCTAAGGAACACGAAGCCGACACCCCCGGCGACGAAGCCGCCTTCAATCGCGCTCTGGCGTCAATGGCCGGAAAGTCGAAAGCAGTTCCGGCAGCATCGAAGCCGGATCGTTCCGACGATTGAAGCGGTATTCAAACTCCTTGGCATAGCGGCCAAGGTATTTCGCGCTGACGCTGGTGTGCGTCCCTTGGATCGAGCATTTCAGGTGACGCCAAAAGCCTTCAATGGCGTTCACTGACACCGTGGCGTTGAGCCGCCAATCATAGACCGCATATTCGTCCGCACCGTGGTTCACGGTCGCATGGCGATAGCCCGCCGCGCCAAGGCCGCGATAGCTATTCAGTTCGTCCGTGTGGACAACGCCGCCAGGCCTCGACATTCGCGACCACGAACGGTTCCAGCGTCGCCTTGCGCTGGTTCGGAACAACTGCCGTCACCACTTCGCCGCCGCGCTCCATCGCGCCGACAATGACGGTCTTTGCCGTCGCGCCGCGATTGTGCTTGCCCTTCTTGACGCCACCGATCAGCGTTTCGTCAATTTCCACGTGGGTATCGGGACCACCGACCGGATCGTCCCCGTCAACGTCCGCCATGTGCTGACGGATCAGCCCGGCCATGCGCCATGCGGTTTTATATGTGACGCCAAGCTGGCGCTCCAATTCCTTGGCGCTCACGCCGTGCCGGGTCGTGGTGAACAGGTGGATCGCATAGAACCAAAGCTGCAACGGGGTGCGGGTCTGTTCAAACGGGGTGCCCACAGTCGGATGCAGATGATGGCCGCACCACTGGCACGAGTAGGCCCGCTCGGCCTTGATCCGATACCAGTTTGAAGGGCGCTCGCACGAGGGACAGGTGAAGCCCTGTCCAAAGCGGACATTGAACAGGTGGTTCAGGCAGGTTTCGTCGTCAGGAAACTGCTTGAAGAATTGCGCGGTCGTGAGGGGCTTCTTGCTCATGCGTCATTCTATACCCCATTCGTTCTACGTATGCAAGGGGGATACACACCCCCGTTTCCTTCCACTCCGAATACCCCTGTCCTACACCTCCTCACCCATGCCATAGCCTCGCTCGCTTTCGGAACGGC
>CAZGVX010000058.1:0-13657 GCA_964529225.1 uncultured Sphingobium sp. | reverse complement strand
CCCCCAGATCCCCCTGCCCCACGGTGGCGCTCGCCATCTCCAGCATCCGGTCGAGGCTCTTTTTGGCAGCGAGGCGCAGTCCCTCGTCCATCTCGATCCTCGGCTGGAGGTCGCGCAGCGCCAGATACAGCTTCTCCAGCGTATTGAGCGCCATATAGGGGCAGATGTTGCAGTTGCAGTTGCCGTCCGCCCCCGGCGCGCCGATGAAGGTCTTGCCCGGCATCGCCTTCTGCATCTGGTGGATGATGTGCGGCTCGGTCGCGACGATCAGCACGTCGCCGGGCGACGTCTCCGCATATTTCAGGATGCCGCTGGTCGATCCGACATAATCGGCATGATCGACGATATGGGCCGGGCATTCCGGATGTGCGGCGATCGGCGCGCCGGGATGCTGCGCCTTCAGCTTCAGAAGCTCGGTCTCGCTGAACGCCTCGTGGACGATGCACACGCCCGGCCACAGCAGCATCTCGCGCCCCAGCTTGCGGGCAAGATAGCCGCCCAGATGCTTGTCCGGCCCGAAGATGATCTTCTGCTCCGGCGGGATCTGCGCGAGGATTTTCTCCGCGCTGCTCGACGTGACGATGATGTCGCTGAGCGCCTTCACCTCGGCCGAACAGTTGATATAGCTCAGCGCAATATGGTCGGGGTGCGCCTCCCGGAATGCCCTGAACCTGTCCGGGGGGCAGCTGTCCTCGAGCGAGCAGCCCGCGTCCATGTCGGGCAGCACGACGATCTTCTGCGGCGAGAGGATTTTCGCCGTCTCGGCCATGAAGCGCACCCCGCAAAAGGCGATGACATCCGCATCCGTCGCCGCCGCCTTGCGCGACAGCTCCAGCGAGTCGCCGACGAAATCGGCCAGGTCCTGAATCTCCGGCCGCTGGTAATAATGGGCGAGGATGACGGCGTTGCGCTCCTTCCTCAGCCGGTCGATCTCCGCCAGCAGGTCGACACCCGCCAGCGATCCCTTGGTCTGCATCGTCATGCCCGGCTCCCTCTGCCCGCAAGTTGCCAATCCTGTCCTGCCGCGCCCTCGACCAGCCGCCGCTGCGCAAGGTCGATCAGATGCGCGAGCACCGATCGACCTGCGGCCGGATGCAGGCGCGCGTCGACGCCGCGATACATGTCCGCCACCATGGCTTCCACCGGAGAAGACCCGTTGGTTTCGAGAAAGCGCAATATCTGCCCCTCGCGCATCCTGCGGTGGCCGATCATGCCGCGCACCAGCCGCCGGGGCTCCCCGATCGCCTCGCCATGGGCGGGATAATAGATGCGGTCCTCGCGCTCCATCAGCAGCTGGAGCGACGCCATATAGGCCGTCATGTCGCCGTCCGGCGGCGAGACGACACTGGTCGACCAGCCCATCACATGATCGCCGGTAAAAAGCGCGCCCTCCTCCTCCAGCGCATAGCAGAGGTGGTTGGAGGTGTGACCCGGCGTCGCCACCGCCCGGAGAGTCCAGCCCTCGCCGTTCACTGTCTCGCCATCCACCAGCACGCCATCAGGCCGGTAGTGGCGGTCGAACGCAGCATCCGCGCGCGGACCGTTGTCCTCCAGCGCGAGCGCGGCGCACCCGATAATCGGGGCGTCTGTCGCGGCCGCAAGCGGTGCCGCGGCCGGGCTGTGATCGCGATGCGTGTGCGTGCACAGGATGGCCGTTACGGTCCGACCACCCAGAGCCGCGAGCAACGCCTCGACATGCGCCCGATCATCCGGGCCGGGATCAATCACCGCCACATCGCGCGTTCCCACGAGGTAGGTCTGTGTGCCGGTGTAGGTGAAAGCGGACGGATTGGGCGCCAGAATCCGCTCAACCAACGGCGAAACGCGCTGCACTTCGCCCGTAGGGGCAGACCGGACGTCGTTTTCAGTCATAGCCCCCATGTGCCCCTTGCCAGCATAAATGCAAGCAGGCACAGAAATCGCAAGACGCATCCAAGCGGTCTTGCCGGAAAGGACCAAATCCATGTTCAGCCATATCGTGCTCGGCTATAATGATCTGGAGCCCACCCAGAAATTTTATGATGCGATCCTGGGTGCCATGGGCGCGAAGCCCGCGATGGTCGATCCCAAAAACCGCCTCATCTACATGCATAACGGCAACATGCTGATGCTCACCAGGCCCATCAACGGGGAGTCCGCCAGCTGTGCCAATGGCGGCACGGTCGGATTCGCCGCGACGTCGCCGGAGCAGGCCGATGCCTGGCACGCGGCGGGCGTTGCGAATGGTGGCACGACGTGCGAAAATCCGCCGGGTGTCCGTGAATTGGGTCAGATGAAACTCTACCTTGCATATCTGCGCGACCCTGCGGGCAACAAGCTGTGCGCCATGTATAACATGAATGCCTGACCGGATGTCGGTGACGACGTCCCGTCACCGCCTGCGGTCCATCGTCGGCGGATCGCTGGGCAATCTGGTCGAATGGTATGACTGGTATGCCTATGCCGCCTTTGCCGTCTATTTCGCGCCAGCGTTCTTTCCGGCGGACGACCCGACGGTGGAACTGCTCAGCACCGCCGGGATTTTTGCGCTCGGCTTCTTCATGCGGCCGATCGGCGCGTGGATCATGGGCATCTATTCCGACCGCCATGGCCGCAAGGCCGGGCTGACGTTGTCTGTGCTGTTGATGGGCAGCGGATCGCTGCTGATAGCCGTGACGCCGGACTATGCCGCCATCGGCCTCGCTTCGCCCGCGCTGCTGCTCGTCGCTCGCCTGCTGCAGGGGCTCAGCGTCGGCGGCGAATATGGCGCGAGTGCAACCTATCTGTCGGAAATGGCGAGCCGCGCGCATCGCGGCTTCTGGTCGAGCTTTCAATATGTCACCCTGATCTCGGGCCAGCTTGTCGCGCTTGGCGTGCAGCTCGCGCTTCAGGCGACCCTCAGCGAAACGGCGCTCGAGCAGTGGGGATGGCGCATCCCCTTCGTCATCGGTGCGGTGCTGGCGGTGAGTGTGTTTTTCCTGCGCCGGGGCCTCGCGGAAACCGAGGATTTCGCCCGGCGCGAGGCAAGCGGCCAGTCGTCTTCTCTCGCCCTGCTGCGCGAACATCCCGGCGCGGCGGCGCTGGTGATCGCGCTCACGGCGGGGGGCACGCTCGCCTTCTACGCCTACACCACTTACATGCAGAAATATCTGGTGAACACAGGCGGTTACGATCGGGAAACGGCGGCGCGGATCATGACCGCCGCGCTTCTGGTCTATGTCCTCCTCCAGCCGCTCGTAGGGGCGCTTTCCGACCGGATAGGTCGACGACCCCTTCTGATCGCCTTCGGAATCGGCTCGACGCTGCTCACCGTGCCCCTGTTCACCCTGATCGGCCATGGCGGATCGCCCTTCGTCGCCTTCGCGCTGGTGCTGGCGGGCCTTGCCATCGTCAGCTGCTACACCGCGATCAACGCCATCGTGAAGGCCGAGCTGTTCCCCGCGCACATCCGCGCCCTGGGGGTCGCGCTGCCCTATGCCATTGCCAATGCGCTGTTCGGCGGCACGGCGGAATATGTTGCCCTGTGGCTCAAGCAGGCCGGCGCCGAGCCGCTGTTCTTCTGGTATGTCAGCGGCATGAGCGCCCTCTCCCTCATCGCCTACTGGCGCATGCGCGACACCGCGAAGCACGGAACGATGGCGGACACGCCGCCGCCGCGATAGAGGACGGCATGAACGATCTTTTCGGATATAAGCTGCTCGACGAGACACTCTGGCGCGACTGGAAGGCAAGCGGCACGCTGACCGGCTCGGCCGACGATCTGCGCGACGGCTACATCCATCTTTCGACCGCTGCCCAGACCGCCGAGACGGCCGGGAAATGGTTCGCCACGGTCGATCCGCTGGTGCTCGCCATGGTGGACCTCGCCGCGATCAGGGACATCCTCCGGTGGGAACCGTCGCGCGGTGGCGCCCTGTTCCCGCACGCCTACGGGCCAATCCCGTTCGGTGCCGTCGCCGGGCACAGCTTCCTGCGCCTCGGGCCGGATGGTCGTCACATCTTCCCGCAGGGTTTCTGACGTGACCGGATATGACATCCATGTCGTCGGCGGCGGGCTGGCGGGGAGCGAGGCCGCCTGGCAGCTTGCGGAGGCGGGTCATCGCGTCCGTCTCTCGGAAATGCGGGGCGGGGGCGACACCACCCCCGCGCATCAGGGCGACGCGCTCGCCGAGATGGTGTGCTCCAACAGTTTCCGTTCCGACGATGCCGAGCACAATGCCGTCGGCCTTCTGCACGAGGAGATGCGGCGGCTCGGCTCGCTGATCCTGCGCGAGGCGGATGCCGCCCGCGTGCCCGCCGGTTCCGCCCTGGCCGTCGACCGCGACCGCTTCGCCGAGGGCGTCACCCGCGCCATCACCGGCCACCCGCGCATCGCGCTCATACGCGAACGGATCGACCGCATACCGTATGACGGGCCGGTCATCATCGCCACCGGCCCGCTCACCGCTCCCTTGCTGGCCGACTCCATCGCCGAGGCGACCGGACGCGATGCGCTCGCCTTTTTCGATGCCATCGCGCCCATCGTCCATCTCGACAGCATCGACATGGGAATCGCCTGGCGCGCGAGCCGCTGGGATAAGGACAGCGGCGACAACCCGGATGGCGACTACATCAACTGCCCCATGGACCGCGCGCAATATGACGCCTTCGTGGCGGCGCTGGTCGCCGGCGACAAGACCGAGTTCAAGGACTGGGAGAAGGACACGCCCTATTTCGAGGGTTGCATGCCCATCGAGGTGATGGCCGAGCGTGGACCCGAAACGCTACGCTTTGGCCCGATGAAGCCGGTCGGGCTCGACAATCCGCGCACCCGCCGCTGGCCCTATGCGGTGGTGCAGCTCCGGCAGGACAATGCGCTGGGCACGCTATGGAACATGGTGGGCTTTCAGACCAAGCTCAAACATGGCGCGCAGGTCGAGTTGTTTCGTACCATTCCCGGCCTCGAGCGCGCCGAATTCGCCCGGCTTGGCGGACTTCATCGCAACAGCTTCATCCGCAGCCCCGTGTTGCTCGACGAGACATTGCGCCTGAAGTCGCGTCCGCAGGTCCGCTTCGCCGGACAGATCACCGGCTGCGAGGGTTATGTCGAGAGCGCAGCAGTCGGACTGATGGCGGGTCTTTTTGCGAGCGCCGATCTCCGTGGCGATACGCGCCCGCCGCCGCCGCCGGAGACCGCACTGGGCGCGCTGCTGGGACATATTACTGGCGGGGCCGATGCCGAAACCTACCAGCCGATGAACGTGAACTTCGGCCTCTTTCCGCCAATGCACGAGGTGAAGAAGAAGGCGCGCAAATCCGCCTATGCCGGGCGGGCGCGGGAGGCGCTCGGCGACTGGATGAGAAACGCAGTTATCCCGGCCTGAGCCTCAGCATCTGCATTTGGCCGGCGACGCCGCCTTTGGCGCGGTTTTCGCGAATTCGGCGCGGGTCAGCTTTCCGTCGCGGTCGGCATCGGCCCCCGCGAACCGATCCTCCGTCCGCACCGCCCATTCATCGAACGACAGCAGGTTGTTGCCGTCCCGGTCGAGCTTGCGAAAGTCCTTGACCCGACTGCCCAGCAACTCGGCGCGGGTAATGAGATTGTCGCGGTCGCGGTCGTAGCGGTCAAACCGCTTTTCCTCCCGCGTGCGCGCAGTCGCCTCGGGCGGCGGCGGTGCGCCCATGGCGCTCTCATCGCCCTCGGGCAAAGCGGCAGGCGCGGGCGCCGGCCCAGTGACCGGCGGCGCGACGCGCTCGGGTTCAAGCGCGGCCTGTCCCTGCCACCAGAACAGCCCAGCCCCTGCGAGCATCAGCGCCGACACCGATCCGGCCAGGAAACGTCCCACGCAAGGCCCTCCAATGCCGACAGTTTACGGCGAGAAAGCTCAACCGCCAAGCAACGCCCGGCCGACAAGACGAAAATATTGCGCCGGACGAAAGCGGGCGTCCGGCAGGCGCGCCGCCCGCAAGTCATCGCGGGCCATGGCCACGAGCAGCCGCAGCGGCTTTGCGAGCTTTGCCGAAGCACCCGACAGGTCGGCAACGTGAGCCGCCTCGCACGCGCTCATCGCGCGGTCACGATCCGGGTCGAACCGCGCCACGTCCCAGAGCGCCCAGAGCGCACCCGCGCCGCCGGCGTCGCCGCGCGTCAGGAGGTCGAACAGCGTCCCCCGCCCCGCCCCGAAGCCTGCCCAGTCCTCCGCTGTCATCGGCGCCGGGTCGAGCAGCATCCGCCAGGCGCTTGCAATGCGTCCCACCGCGCGGCGTGCGGCCTCATCGGGCTCACACGCGCGCCACGCTTCGACGATCGGATTGCCGCGCCCCTGATCGGCGGCGCCGGTGCCTGTCAGCGCCTCCTCCCACCAGGCAAGGCGGATCGCCGCAACCGCGCCCTCCCGCGCGCCAAGCACGATGCCGCCCATCCTGAGGTCGATCCGCCAGCACAGCGCGTGCCAGGCCCGATCGTCCGCAGCCGTGTGCGCGAGGAGGAGCGGCAGCGGCATGGGGAGCGGCTCGGACTGTGCGGCAACGGGATCCATCAACCTTTCTCCATAACGATCCTTTAACCGCCCTCGCGCTATCCGACCGAGGAACCGCGCCCGCACCGCAGGCGGCGGTCCCTACCAAATGAGGCGAAGCATGGACCGGCACAACGGGCAAGGGCAAAGCAGCAGCTTCCTGATGCGCCTCTTTAGGGATACGCGCGGCAACACCCTGGTGCTGATGGCCGCGGCACTGCTGCCGCTTCTCGCCCTTACCGGCGGGGCGGTCGAGGTCGGCCGCTACTATATCACAAAGTCCCAGCTCCAGAACGCCTGCGACGCTGCCGTGCTCGCCGGGCGCAAATCCATGACGGGTGTCACCTGGACGACGGCCGACGAAACCATCGCGCGCAATTTCTTCAACACCAATTTCCCCTCGGGATCGCTTGGGTCGATCAATTCAAGCATCGCCTTCGTGACCGATTCGGCGGGCGTGGTGAACGGCACGGCAACCGCCACCTCTCCCGCGACGCTGATGCAGCTCTTCGGCGCGGGCGACAAGGTGCTGACGGCCACGTGCCGCGCCGAGCTGCAACTCCCCAATGCCGACGTCATGTTCGTGCTCGACACCACCCTGTCGATGCTGGAGACCAATCCGGGCGATACACAGGACCGCATCACCGGGCTGCGCGCCGCCGTGCAGAATTTCTACACGCAGCTCGAGGCCGCCAAGGCCGCGGGCACGCAGGTCCGTTACGGCTTCGTGCCCTATTCCTCGACCGTCAATGTCGGCCTGCTGCTCAAGCGCGAGTGGATGGCAGACAGCTGGAGATATCAGAGCCGGCAGGGCAATCGGGTCGTCGAAGTCGGCGGGACGGCGCAGGGCCCGGAATCGTCCAGCACAGACAATCCGGCATGGGTGCCGGCAGCCACCAACACCACCAGCTATATCCAGTCCGAAAACTGCACCGCGCCAGCCAATACCGTCGTCAACAACAATGACAGCTGGTCGGCCTGGTCGCCGAGCTCGACGGCCCTTCCCCGCACCCGGACGCAGGTGCAGCGCAAGAACGGCAGCACCTTTGCAGCCACGCGTATGACGAGCGGAACCTATATCGGCCAGTGCCGGATCGTGGAAACCAACTATGCCAACAGCAGCCGCACCGTGACGCAGACGGTCGTCGCCAACCCCAATGCCGGGCAAGTCGGCGGCGCCACCTACCAGTATTACTGGGACTATCTGCAACGGACGATCAACGTGTCGGGACTGAAAGGCAGCCTTTCCTCCGGCCTGATGGCGGGCGGCACAATTTCCGTCGACAACTTCAAGACAAACACGACCACCCATATGTTCGAGACAAACTCGAACATCTCCTGGGGCACGGGCACCTCGCCCAAGGCGTGCATCGAGGAACGCCAGACGATTCGCGAAGGCGAGATCGGCACCGCCTATGACCTCGATGTCGACCTGGTCCCCAATCCGGCCATGCCCGAAACGCTATGGGGTCCGGCCATTCCGGCGCTGGTCTACGCCCGCTCGGTAGGCAACTACTATCCGGCCAACAATGCGGCGATTACCGGCTGGTCCTACGCCGATGTCCTCAACACACAGGCGGGTTACATCACGCCGAGCAGCTTCCCGACCGACTTTGCCGCCTGCCCCACGGTTGCAAAAAAGCTGTCCACGATCACCTCGACCGCGCTCACCACCTATCTCAGCTCGCTTGTGCCCGCTGGCCGCACCTATCACGATATCGGCTTTCTGTGGGGTCTCCGGCTTATCTCCGCGCAGGGCCTGTTCGCCAGCGAAAACCAGGTGGCCTCCAATGGTGGCAGCATCGCGCGACACATCATCTTCATGACCGATGGCGCGACCGAAACCAACATCGCCGACTATGACGCCTATGGCCTTGCCGCGCTCGACCGGCGGCGCAAGGGCGATGCGTCGACCATCCCCACCGACGCGCAGCAGGACTCGATCGTGGAGAGCCGGCTCACCCAGCTTTGCGACGTCGCCAAGGCCAAGGGGATAACCGTATGGGTGATCGCGTTCGGCACCGACCTCACCAGCCTGCTCAGCGGCTGCGCGACGTCCACCGGCCATGCGTTCAGGGCGGATGATACCGCCGAGCTCAATGAGGCCTTCTCCAACATCGCCAGCCAGATCGCACAGCTTCGGCTTACCCAATGACGCGCGCCATCCGCACCGTCCGCCGCCTGATCGACGACTGCACGGGCGCCACCATCCTGGAGTTCGCGATCATCGCGCCCCTGCTCTGCGCGCTGCTGATGGGCGGGTTCGACATCGCCTATCAGCAATATGCCCGCTCGGTGCTCGACGGCGAAGTTGCCAAGGCCGCGCGCGACAGCGCGCTGGAGTCGGGTAGCAGCACAACCACCCAGACAGCGATAGACAACAATGTCCGCGCGTCCCTGCTCGCCCTTGCCCAGCAAGGGACCGTCACCTTCACCCGTCGTTCCTTTTCCTCCTACGCGCGCGTTGCCAGTCCCGCCGAACCCTTCATTGATGCCGACGGCGACGGGCTGTGCAACAATGGCGAGGCCTATGAGGACTCGAACCGCAACGGCAGCTTCGACCTGACCGACGCCAGCGTGAGTGGCTTCTCTGGCGCCAAGGACCAGATCGTCTATACGGCAACGCTTACCTATCCGCGCCTGCTGCCGCTTGGCCATCTGCTCGGCTGGGGCGACACCGTCACGATGAGCGCGTCGACCGTGCTTACCATCCAGCCTTTCGACAACAAGGCTGCGGTTCAGCAGCGGACCTGCGCATGAAGGCGGCCACGCTTCATTTTCAAAGCTGCCTGAAGCGCCTGGCGGCCTGCCGGTCCGGCCTCGCGGCGGTCGAGTTCGCGATCGGCATGCCCTTTCTTCTGATCCTGTTCCTGGGCGGCGGCGAGCTCATGAACAACATCATGGCACGCAAGCGCGTGGCGGAAATCGCCATGATGGTGGCTGACAACGCCTCCCGCATGGGCGACGCGACGGTGCTCAACAACAAGCCGATCAGCGAGGCGGAGATCAACGAGGTGTTTCTGGGCGCCCAGATCCAGAGCGGCGGGCTCGACCTTGAAACAAACGGGCGTGTGGTGCTCTCAAGCCTGGAGGTGAATGCCGACGGGGGTCAGTGGATTCACTGGCAACGCTGCTTTGGCGACGCCGCCTATACGATCCCCAATGCCGCGGGCACCGGCGCTACGGGTACGGCATTCACCGGCATGGGGCCTGCCGGCAACCTCATACGGGCGACCGCTGGCGACGCCGTCATGTTCGTGACGGTCGTTTATGATTATCGGCCCATCGTGCCTGTCGCCTTTGCCGGCTACACGACGCGCCGTTTCACCGCGACCGCTGCGGTCAATGTCCGTGACGACCGGGATCTCTCCGGCATTCAGAATCCGATTCCGGCCGCCACTGTCGCGACCTGCGCCTGATCGCGCGATGTCTCAGGCGCGGTAGCAGACCTTCCTGACCGCCGCGACCACCCGCGCCGCATCAATCAGCGCCGCCTTTTCGAGATTGGCGGCATAGGGCAGCGGCACATCCTCATTCGTCACGCGCAGCACCGGCGCGTCGAGATCGTCAAAGCCCTGCTCCATTGCCACCGCCGCGAGCTCGCTCGCGATCGAGCAGACCGGCCAGCCCTCCTCGACGACGACCATGCGGTTCGTCTTGTTGAGGCTGGCGAGGACGGTCGCCTTATCAAGCGGGCGCAGACTTCTGAGATCGACGACCTCGGCGTCGATACCCTCGGCCGCCAGCGTCTCGGCGGCTTCCAGCGCGATGCCGACGCCGATCGAATAGCTGACGATGGTCGCATCCCTGCCGGGCCGCACGATCCGAGCCTTGCCGATCGGCAGGACATAATCCTCGACCACCGGCACGTCGAAGCTGCGGCCATAGACCAGCTCGTTCTCGAGGAACACGACCGGGTCTTCGGACCGGATCGCGGCTTTCAGGAGGCCTTTGGCATCCGCTGCGTCATAGGGCGCGATGACGACAAGGCCAGGCACCGCAGCGTACCAGGGCCCGTAATTCTGGCTGTGCTGCGCGCCGACGCGGCTCGCCGCGCCATTGGGGCCGCGAAACACGATGGGACAGCGCATCTGTCCGCCCGACATATAGTTGGTCTTGGCCGCCGAATTGATGATCTGGTCGATCGCCTGCATGGCGAAGTTGAAGGTCATGAACTCGACGACAGGCCTGAGACCGCCCATGGCCGCGCCCGCGCCGATGCCCGCAAAGCCGTGCTCGGTGATCGGCGTGTCGATCACGCGCTTCTCGCCGAATTCGTCCAGCAGGCCCTGCGTCACCTTGTACGCGCCCTGATACTGCGCGACCTCCTCGCCCATGACGAACACCCGCTCGTCCCGGCGCATTTCCTCGGCCATGGCGTCGCGCAGCGCCTCGCGGACCGTCATGCGCGCCATCTGCGTGCCCTCGGGCAGGGCAGGATCGGCGGCGGGAGCATGGTCTGGCCGCCCTGAGCCGGTCGAAGGACTGCGCTTTTCGTCCTGAGGCGGGGACGGTGCCTCAGCGGGTTCCGCGCGAACGGCCGGCGACGAAACGGCTTCGGCGGAGCCCTCGCCCGCGATCGTCGCGATAACCGTGCCGACCTTCACATTTTCGGTGCCGGCAGGCACGAGGATTTTCTCCACGACACCCTCGTCGACGGCCTCGAACTCCATTGTCGCCTTGTCGGTCTCGATCTCGGCCATGATGTCACCGGAAGCGATGGTGTCACCTTCCTTGATGAGCCATTTGGCGAGCGTGCCCTCCTCCATCGTGGGCGAGAGCGCCGGCATCCTGATCTCGATCGCCATCAATATTGCTCCACCAGCACATCGGTATAGAGTTCGGTCATGTCGGGCTCCGGCGAGCTTTCCGCGAAATCGGCAGCCTCGCTGACGATCTTGCGGATCTCGGCATCAATCGCCTTGATCTCGGCATCCTCGATCCCGGCAGCCTCGAGATGCTTCTTGGCGCCTTCGATCGGGTCGGACTTCTCCCGCACCGACTGCACCTCCTCGCGGCTGCGATATTTGGCGGGGTCGGACATGGAATGGCCGCGATAGCGATAGGTCTTCATCTCGAGGATGATGGGACCATTGCCGCCCTGAACCCATTTCAACGCTTCCTCGGTCGCGCCGCGCACGGCGAGCACGTCCATGCCGTTCACCTGGATGCCGGGAATGCGGAAGCTCTCGCCGCGCCGATAGAGCTGGTCCTCGGCCGATGAGCGGTTGACCGACGTGCCCATCGCATACTGGTTGTTTTCGATCACGAGGATGATGGGCAGCTTCCACAGTTCGGCCATGTTGAAGCTCTCATAGACCTGGCCCTGGTTGCTCGCGCCGTCACCGAAATAGGCGACGCATACGCCGCCGTCTCCGCGATATTTGTGCGCAAAGCCAAGTCCGGCACCCAGGCTGACCTGCGCGCCGACAATGCCGTGCCCGCCGAAGAACTTATGCTCGACGCTGAACATGTGCATGGAACCGCCCTTGCCGCGGCTGATCCCCGCCGCGCGCCCCGTCAACTCCGCCATGATGATCTTGGGATCAATGCCATAGGCCAGCATGTGCCCGTGGTCGCGATAGCCGGTGATGACGCTGTCCTTGCCCGGCTCCAGCGCCGACTGGATGCCGACGGCAACCGCCTCCTGACCGATGTAGAGATGGCAGAAACCGCCGATCAGACCGAGGCCGTAGAGCTGCCCGGCCTTCTCCTCGAAACGCCGGATGAGCAGCATCTGCCGGTAGAACGCCAGCAGCTCCTCCCGGCTGGCCTCATAGCTCTTGGGCTCCGACGGGACCGGCGAATTATGATGGGCGGGCGCGTTCGCCGATGCGGCGGGCGCCTTTGGCGCACGGGGCTTGCGGGAACGCGGCGAGGCACTGGCAGGCGTCTTGGCCAAGGGCAATCCTTTCGAGCGATGCCTTTCTCGGGAGGCGGCTTGTGCGAGCTATAAGCGGGGCAAACAGCACAGCGCAATGCCGCTGCTGCGCAGACAGCGCATTTAACCTTGTGGGCTGGTTTGGAACAAAATCGCGAACCGAAAGCTTGCCCAAGGCAGATTTCGAGTTGGCGAAGGGCCAGTCACCGACTCAACCACACCATCAATCCATCGGCACCACGACATCGTCCGGCGAGAGGAGGTTGAGCCGCTTGCGCAGCAGTTCGTCGACCATGTCGGGGTCGGCGTGCCGGGGGTCCACAAGCCGGTTGCGATTGGCGATGGCGGCACGCTGCGCCGACACCACCTTCAGTTCAGCCTGCCGGTCCTTGAGCTGACGGGAATAATTGCCCCAGGCGACGATCCCGCTCGGACCGAGCACCGCGTAACCGAAAAACAGCAGCAAAAGCAGCAGCGCGATGGCCGGCGCAAGCGCCGACCCCAGAAGCATCCGTAATTTCGCGATTTGCGCCATGAACACTTCGAATCACGAAGTCCTCATCGACGCAAGTCAATTTTGGTTAATCCGCGCCGAACCGTTGGCTGCGTGAGTCGAGCAGCGTCAGCGAAAAATGCTGCGTCCCGCATAGCGCGCCACTTCGCCCAGTTCCTCCTCGATGCGGATCAGCTGGTTATACTTTGCAAGCCGGTCGGACCGGGCGAGCGAGCCGGTCTTGATCTGGCCGCAGTTCGTCGCCACCGCGAGGTCGGCAATGGTCGCGTCCTCGGTCTCGCCGGAGCGGTGCGACATGACGGCGGAATAGCGCGCGCGGTGTGCCATCTCGACCGCTTCCAGCGTTTCGGTCAGCGTGCCGATCTGGTTGACCTTGACCAGCAGCGAATTGGCAAGACCCTTCTCGATGCCCATCGCCAGCCGCTTGGGATTGGTCACGAACAGGTCGTCGCCGACAAGCTGGCATTTGCCGCCAATCTTGTCGGTCAGGAGCTTCCAGCCCTCGAAGTCATCCTCCGCCATGCCGTCTTCGATCGACTTGATCGGATAGCGGGCGACCAGGTCCGCCAGATAGTCCGCCATTTCCGCCGGGCTCAGGGTGCGACCCTCGCCGGCCATGACATACTGCCCTCCCTCGAAGAATTCGGTCGATGCGCAGTCGAGTGCCAGCATCACATCATCGCCAGGGGTGTACCCGGCCTTTTCGATCGAGGCCATGATGAAGTCGAGCGCGTCGGTCGTCGACGCCAGCGCGGGCGCAAAGCCGCCCTCGTCACCCACCGCCGT
>CAZGVX010000057.1:0-13704 GCA_964529225.1 uncultured Sphingobium sp. | reverse complement strand
GACCCCTGCGATGTCAACACAGTGCTCTACCACTGAGCTACACGCCCACGGGGAGGGCTGGCATTTAGCGACGGGTCCGGAGGTGCGCAAGCGCAATTCGACGGCCCGGCCTCGCGTCAAAGACCCGTGGCGCTGCTCTTTTCGAAAATCCTGTCGACTTCGAGCACCAGATCCTTGAGATGAAAGGGCTTTGACAGCACCTTGGCCTCCGGCGCGACGGCGCCCGCGCGCAGGGTCACCGCCGCAAAGCCGGTGATGAACATCACGCGCGTGCCGGGCGAGATGGTTGCACACTGCTGCGCCAGCTCGATCCCATCCATCTCCGGCATCACGATGTCGGTCAGGAGCAGGTCAAAACGCTCGCTGGTCAGGAGCGGGATCGCGGCCGTGCCCCGATCGACCGCGACCACGTCATAGCCGGACCGTTCGAGCGCGCGCGTCAGATAGAGGCGCATCGAATCATCGTCTTCGGCCAGCAATATCCTTGCCATCTCGTTCGACCCCCATGGCGATGTGGCCGTTCGCGGCCTTGGCTTTCCTCGCTCTCTTATGCGACAAGCCCTTAAAATTTTCCATTGAGGGTTACGCATGAGCGCAGAGCGCGGCGAACGACGCCCCCCTTTTGAACGCTTCGGGGCGGGCGGGCAAGCCGGGCCGGTCGTGATCGCCGTGCCACATGCGGGGCGGGACTATCCCCCGGAGGCGCTTGCCGTCTCGCGCGGCGGCGAGCGTGTCCTTTCGCTGCTGGAAGATCGTCACGCAGACGTGCTGACCCAGGGCCTGATCGAGGCAGGCCATTGCGTGTTCGTCGCGCGCTGTCCACGGGCGCTCATTGACCTCAATCGCGACGAGCGGGAGATGGATGCTGGCAGCGTCGCACGGCTCCCTGCCGGTTTCGCCACGCTGGCGAGCGCAAAGCTGCGGGGCGGTCTCGGGCTGCTGCCACGGTCGCTGGCCCGCCATGGCGAGCTTTGGCGGGAGCGACCGGATTTCGCCGTTGTCGTCGACAGGATCGCGCGGGTTCACCGTCCCTACCACGCCGCGCTGGCCGAGGCACTGGCAGCCGCCCGGATGCGCAACGAGGCGGCTGTGCTGCTCGACCTGCATTCGATGCCGACGATGCGTGCCTTTGGCGATCAGTCGCCGCCGCAGATGGTGGTGGGCGATCGCTTCGGCCAGTCTGCCTCAGGCGAAGTGAGCGATTTTGTGGCCTCTTTCCTTCGCAATGCCGGCTATCGGGTGGCGACGAACGCGCCCTATGCGGGTGGCCATACGCTTGATCGGCATGGCAGGCCGCGCGCGGGTCTGCACGCCATCCAGCTGGAGATCGACCGGGCGCTCTATCTAGAAGCGGAACCGGACGGGGCCGGTCGGCCGGGGCCGGGCGTGGGGCCGCTGGCGGGCCAGCTCGTCTCGCTGGTCGAGGCGCTCTGCGCTGCCTTTGGGGGATCTTCGGCGTCGCTGGCCGCAGAATAGGCTTTCAAAGATCGCCAGCACATAAAAAACCACCCCATGCAAAGCATGGGGTGGCCAAGGTTCAGGGAGGAGACGTCCCCGAAGGGACGCTCATGCGGGACCTGAAAGGGGGGCAGGTCCGCGCATGTCGAGTATGTATGTCAGCCGCCCCGTTGTTTCAAGCACCTCTCTCCCGACCAGCCGCCAACTCCTTTTGAGGCATCGACAGATTGGGCCACAATGGCGGCAAACGGAGCCGAAACGGCTATTGGAGGACCGGCGCTGTGGCCTGCGGCATCTTGCCCTGCTCGATCTGCTGCTGGAAGATGTCCCGCATCAGCTGGAGCGAAAAGAGATGGGCGTGGATCAGCGGCAGCATGCCGTTCTGGTTGATCTTGCGCAGCGTATCGCCGCGCAGGTCGCGCAGCTTCTCTTCATTGACCATTTTGAAGCCGCGATAGACGAATGGCTTGTCGTTGCCGGGCATCTGGATCGAGACCTCGCCGTCCATCAGCAGGTCCATGTCGGCGAGATCCTTGATGAACTGGCTGGTGCGCGCGGCAGCCTGCTCGAACTGCTCGCAGAAGCCGAGGATATCCTTGGTCAGCTTGCTCGGCTGGTCGCCGTCGAACAGCGGCTCGCCGTCATCGAACGCGCCGATCGTCTCGCCGGTCGGATCGAAGCACAGCGACAGCTCGTCCGAATCCGGGCGCAACTTGGCAAGCATCCAAGGATAGCGGCGGACATAAGCGGGCACATAGGCCGAGCCGCGCAGCTTGCCATCCTCGTCGACGATCGTGTTGACGCCTTCGTTGAGGCCCATGAGCGCCAGCGGGACCGACTCGGCTCCCGAGGAAAACACGATCGGCATGTAACGCTGCGCCGCGACGAACTCGTCGACCGTCAGCGGAATGGCGTGATATTTCGCCAGAAAGGGCGCCGCCTCTGCAGGGCGCAGCCGAAAACTGCTATGCTGCTGGCTGTTGAGCGGCACGAGGTCGGAATAAAGGATCGGCAGAGAAGCGGATTGAGGCGCGCTTGCCATTGTTCAGGCTCCTGTGGTTCGTTTCGAGTCGGCGCCGGTCGGCGCGCGCGTAGGCGCGAGGCAGATAGGGGGATCAGCCCGGCGAGGCAAGCGGGACGAGTTTTCCGGGATTGAGCAGCCATTGCGGATCGAATGCCGCCTTCACGGCGCGCAAGGCGGCGAGGCGCCCGGGGGGATCGAGCCGGGCCAGCTCGGCGATCTTCATCTGGCCGATGCCATGTTCGGCGGAAATCGAACCTCCGGCCGCAACGACCAGATCGTCGACAAAACGGGTGACCGCTTCGCCATGCTCGCGCACCCACGAGGTTCCGCGATCGTCACCGCGCGGCGGACGGACGTGGAAATGGATGTTGCCGTCGCCAAGATGCCCGTAGCCGCTTGCCGAGCAGCCGGGGTAAGCGGCCTCGCAGGCCTTCGCCGCCTGGTCCAGCAGGGCAGGCATGGCAGCCACCGGCACGCTGACGTCGAACTGGATCGCGGGGCCGAGTGCGCGCTCGCCAAGCGAGCAGGATTCGCGCAACGTCCAGAAGGCGTTAGCCTGCGCCTCATTCTGGGCGATGGCCGCGTCGGCGATGAGGCCGGACTCGAACGCGGCGGCGATCGCCTGCTCCGCCGCCGACTGGAGGCGCTCGGCATCGTCCGGCTGGTCGCTGACCGCCTCGATCAACACATGCCAGGGCGCGACGAAATCAACCGGCCGGCGCGCATCCGGCAGGACCGCCAGCGTGTTGCCGACGACATCGTCGGCGATAAGCTCAAAGCCCTCGACCGCATCGCCGAGCGTCGCCTCCATGTGTCGCAGCAGCTGCAGTGCGTCAGCCGGGCTGGCGAGGGCGGCCCACATCACCGAACGGGCCGTGATGGCGGGCACCAGGCGCAGCGCGGCCGCCGTTATGATCCCCAGTGTGCCCTCCGCGCCGATCAGCAGATGCTTGAGGTCGTAGCCGCGATTGTCCTTTCTGAGCGCGGCCAGGCCATGATAGATTTCGCCGTTCGGGAGAACGGCCTCAATGCCTTCGACCAGCGCGCGCATGGTGCCATGGCGCAGCACCTGGGTCCCGCCGGCATTGGTCGAGATAAGGCCGCCGATGGTCGCCTGGCCTTTGGCGCCGAGACTGAGCGGGAAGCGCCTGTCCGCTGCCTCGGCCACCTCATGCAGTGTCTGGAGGATCACGCCCGAATCGCAGACGACAAGATTGGCGGCCGGATCGAGCGAGCGGATCGCGTTCATCGCGCGAAGCGAAAGAATGAGTGCGCTGCCATCCGCCGGGGGCGTCGCGCCGCCCACCATCGAGCTGTTGCCGCCCTGCGGCACCAGCGGCACGCCAAGCTCGGCCGCGAGCCTGACGGCGAGTGCGACCTCCTCGGTTGAACGGGGCGCGACGAGGGCCGCGGACGCGCCACGATATTTGCCGCGCCAGTCAATCGTCCAGGGCGCGATCAGGTCCGGGTCGACCACAATTCGGCCCGGCGGCAATGCCTTCTGGAAGCGTTCGACTATGGCTGTCGCAATCATGGCCCCTTCATGCGCATTTTCTTCCGTTGCTGCCAGATTAATTGTCCGTTCAATCGGCTCCGCCTAGCGACGTGGCTCAACGGCAATGTGAGGGCAAGATTCTGGCGTGGCGTCTTTGGTCGGTTTCATGATTGCGGTTGCGATGACCGGCGGCGAGCCCATGCCGTTGCCGGAACCGACGGCACATGCGGCGCGCGCGATGCGGGGACAGCCCGTGGCGGCCGATCCGGGCGGGGGCGTTGTCATCGAACGGCGGATCATCATCCGTATTCCCGTGATGCCTCGGAGCGAACGTCCAGCGCCACAGGTCGGCGAGGGCCGTCGCGCCATCGCGCGCACCTGCCTCGCCAGTCAGGTCATTCGCGGCGTTTCCATCGGCGAGCGCGGCGAGATCAACTTCATCACCATGCAGAATGCCCGCTATCGCGCAACGCTGGAGCGGGGGTGCAATGTCGTCGCGTTTCAGTCCGGCTTTTATCTCGATGCCGGACGTGACGGCGCGGTCTGCGTCGGGCGGGACATGCTGCGCGCGCGCAGCGGCATGATCTGCCTGATCACCGGCCTCACCAAAATCTCAGGATATTAGGGGCGCGACTCAGCGCCACGCTTGACAGCGGTCGGTCCTATGCAGCATGGCCCGCCTTGATCTGCGCGGCGACGACATGGTTGCGGCCGCAGCCCCCGTGACTTTGCCGGATTATCTATGCACTTTGCCGATCTCGGCCTTTCTGACGAATTGCTGAAGGCCGTGACCGAGGCCGGCTATGAGACGCCGACGCCGATCCAGGCGCAGGCGATCCCGCCCGTGCTGATGATGCGGGACATTATCGGGATTGCGCAGACCGGCACCGGCAAGACGGCGAGTTTCGTGCTGCCGATGATCGACATCCTTGCCCAGGGTCGGAGCCGGGCGCGCATGCCGCGCAGTCTCATCCTCGAGCCTACCCGCGAGCTTGCCGCGCAAGTTGCGGAAAATTTTGAGAAATACGGCAAGTATCACAAGCTGTCGATGGCGCTCCTGATCGGTGGCGTGTCGATGGGCGATCAGGTCAAGGCGCTGGAGCGCGGCGTCGACGTCCTGATCGCGACCCCCGGACGCCTGATGGATTTGTTCGAGCGGGGCAACATCCTCCTCACCGGCTGCTCGCTTCTCGTGATCGACGAGGCGGACCGGATGCTCGACATGGGCTTCATCCCGGACATCGAGAATATCTGCACCAAGCTGCCCGCGACTCGCCAGACACTCCTGTTCTCGGCGACCATGCCGCCGCCGATCAAGAAGCTCGCCGACCGCTTCCTGTCCAATCCCAAGTCGATCGAGGTCGCCCGGCCGGCGACGGCGTCAGCGAACATCGCGCAGAAGCTGGTGCGCGTCGACGAAAAGGGCAAGCGCGACCTGCTGCGTCAGCTCCTGCGCACCGAGGACGTCAATACCGCCATCATCTTCTGCAATCGCAAGACCGCGGTGCGCGAGCTCAACAAGAGCTTGCAGCGCCATGGTTTTGCGAGCGGCGAGATCCACGGCGACATGGATCAGAGCGCGCGCCTTGCCGAGCTGGACCGGTTCAAGACGGGTGGCATCAATATCCTCGTGGCTTCGGACGTGGCTGCGCGGGGTCTCGACGTGAAGGGCGTTTCCCACGTCTTCAACTTCGATACGCCGTGGCACCCCGACGATTATGTCCACCGCATCGGCCGGACAGGTCGCGCTGGCGCGACGGGCACAGCCTTCACGTTCGTCACCAAAAGCGACGCCGAAGCACTCGACAACATCCAGAAGCTGATCGGCTCGCAGATTCCCGTCGCGGATGTCGGCAGGAGCGAAGCGGCGCCAGCCGAGGAGGATCGTGCGCCGCCGCCCGCGCGTCGGTCGCGCGGCCGGGACGGTGGTCGCAGCGCCAGCGCGGAAGCCAGGCCGGCCGCCAAGCCAGCGCCGGAGCGACAGGCGGAACCGCGTCGCCCCCGCACGCCTTCATCGCTGTCCGAGGATGGGCCGGACGAGGGCTGGAACGGTCCTGTGCCCGCTTTCCTCGATATTAAGCTCTGCAACTGAGCTAAAGAACTATGTGCTCCGGCGGCTGACCGCTGCGCTGCCGTTCGAGCACGGCGTCATAGGCGCGTTCGATAGCGCGCGCGAACCGTTCCGGGTCGAACAGAGCTGATCCCGCCACCTGTGCCCTCAGCCGATCGCGGAGCGCGGCGCGCTTCTCGCCGTCGAGGCCGAGCGCGATGGCCAGCGCCTCATAGGCTTCGGGCGTATCGGCGATGAGCTCTTCCATCCCCACTGCGGTCAGCAGGCTTGCCGCAACCCGGCCAGCGAACGCCTTGCCCATGCACGTCACCACCGGCACGCCCATGCGCAGCGCGTCGCTGGCGGTGGTATGCGCGTTGTAGGGGAGCGTATCGAGAAAAATGTCGGCATTGCCGAGGCGTCCCAGATGTTCTTCGACCGGCACTTTGTCCGCGAAAACGATGCGGGCCGGGTCACAGCCCGCCGCCGTCGCTTCGGCGATCAGGTTCTCGCGCGCCCGGACATTGTCCACCCATAGCCACAGCACGCTGTCCGGCACAGCCGCCAGCACGCGCATCCAGATATCGAACTGCGCGCGCTGGATCTTGTAGTTCTGGTTGAAGCAGGCGTAGACCGTCGCGCCTTCGGGCAGCCCGACCGAGCCGCGGGTCGCCAGACGGTCGGACACGGCCCGTTCGGCGCAGTTGGGCTGGTAGCAGCCCGGCAGATAAACGACCTTTTCGTCATAGAAGCCGCGCGCTGCTTCCGGGATGACGATCTCGTCGGCGAGCACATAGTCGAAGGCGGACGAGCCCATCGTGCCGGGATAGCCCAGCCAGCTCAGCTGCATCGGCGCCAGGCGCCGCGCGAACAGACCCGGGCGGGAATGCTGGGTGAAGCCCTTCAGATCGACCGCGATGTCGAGCCCGTCCGCGCGCGCGCGCGCAGCCGCCGCGCCATCGTCAAGCGCGCTCATGTCGTCCCAGTGATCGACGGCGGCGATCAGGCGCTCGCGCCAGTCGTCGCTCACCGCATTGCCGATCGCATAGGCAAAAATTTCAAATCGCGAACGGTCATGACGCTCGAGCATCTCGATCATCAGGTGAAGCGTGGCGTGGTTATGGAAGTCGGCGGAGAAGTAGCCGATGCGGACCTTGTCGTCTCCCGCTGCGAGTCGCGCTGCCGGGCGGAGGCTGGCCGGGAAATCGCGCATGTAGCGGCGCGCGGTCGCCAGATGCAGCGCCGGGTCGTCGCGAAGCGCAAGCGCCGAGAAGGGGGAAGGGGCCGTCCTGCTGCGTTCGACCAGCGCGGCGAGGTCGTCGCGATCGGTGGCGAGGTCCGACCAGTCGTTCGCGGACAGCTTGCAGAGATCGCGGGCCATCAGCAGCTGGCCGTTGTCGGGGTCGTGCGGCAGAACCGCGTTGTAACTGGTCAGCGCATCCTCGGGCCGCTGCATCGCCTGCAGCACGCTGCCCCGACCGAAATGGGCGTCCCGGCTGTCGGGATCTATTTCGAGCGCCTTGTCGAGCAGCGCGAGCGCCCCCTCGTAAAGGCCTGCCTCGGCGAACACCGGACCCGCCACGAGGAGGAACTCCAGCCGGTTCTCGTCGCGCGCGATCGCATCGCGGAACGATTCGAGCGCGGGCCGATAGGCGCGCAGGGCCGCGCAGGCCTTGCCCCTGTTGAAATGGAATTCCGCCGGACCGGGGTCCAGCGCGATGGCGGCCTCGTAGCGGGCGATCGCTTCGTCGAACCGCCCCATCTGCGCAAGGGCGAGGCCGATGCCGTCCTGCGCGACCGCCAGCCGGGGGTCGAGCGCAAGCGCCGCTTCATAGGCGCCGACCGCCTCGCCCGGGCGACCGAGACGCGCGAGGGCATTGCCTCGGCCATAGAATATGGCGGGAAGCATCCCGCCGAGCGCAATCGCCCGGTCGAAATCCGCGAGCGCCGCTTCGGGTCGGTCAAGTGCGTTCAGCACGGTGCCCCGGTTCACATAGATGCCGACATTGTCGCGATCGAGACCGACGGCGCGATTGAGGCTCTTGAGGCCGTCCTCCGGTCGCTCAAGCTGGGCGAGCGCGATCCCGCGCGCTTCATGCAGGGCGGCGATGTCGGGGGTCAGCGCGATCGCCTTGTCGTAGGCGCGCAGCGCCTCGGCGGTCTGTCCTGCCTGATGCAGGCCCACGGCCTGCTGAAAGAAGGTCTGGGATTTTTCGTTCTTGCGCGACATGACAAGGAGCCGATCCATGGCAAAAGGGGGAGAGCCGGCGCATCGCCTGCTTGTGTGACGATTTTTTGACAGCGGGCCTTGACGGCCGTGCGCGCCGCCGCCTTGCGACAGATGGCACCAGCCCCTAGGAGGGCCGCTGAACCGGGTCCGCCCGGCAGTCGCACAAGGGGACATCGGGCCATGACCCTGACATCAAGGACGTTGCTGCTGTTCGGGGCGACGGGCGATCTCGCGCACCGTATGCTGTTCCCCTCGCTATATAATCTCAGCGCGGATGGTCTGCTGCCCGAGGGGTTCGCGATCCTGGCGTCTGGCCGCACCGATATGAGCGACGCGCAATTCCGGGAGGATGTCGCACGCAGCCTGCCCGACCACCTGCCGCCGGAACGGCTCGACCGGGGGTTGATGGAGCGTTTCGTAGCGAGCCTGCGCTTTGTGCCCTTTGACGTGGGGGCCGGGGACGATACCGCCCGCCTGGCCTCCCGCGTCGCCGAGTGCGGGGGCGGTCCTCTCGCGGTCTATCTCTCGACGCCGCCGTCGCTTTTTGCGCCAACCGCCCATGCGCTTGCGACGGCGGGGCTGATCGACGCGGAAGCGCGGATCGCGATGGAAAAGCCGATCGGCCATGATCTGTCCTCCTCGCGAGAGGTGAACGACGCCATCGGCGCGCTGTTCGACGAGGAGCAGATTTTCCGTGTCGACCATTATCTCGGCAAGGAAACGGTCCAGAACCTGATGGCGCTCAGGTTCGGCAACATGCTGTTCGAGCCGCTCTGGAACGCCAACGCCATCGAACATGTGCAGATCACGGTCGCGGAGACTGTCGGGCTCGAAGGGCGCGTGTCCTATTATGACGGGGTCGGTGCACTGCGCGACATGGTGCAGAACCACATGCTTCAGATCCTTTCGATCATCGCGATGGAGCCGCCTGCGCGTTTTGATTCCACAGCGGTGCGCGATGAGAAGGTCAAGGTTCTGCGCAGTCTGAGGCCGATGGATTCTGGCAGTGTGGCAGCCCACAGCGTACGGGGGCAATATGGTCCGGGCGCGGTCAAGGGGCAGATCGTCGCCGGCTATGCCGACGAACTGGGCCGTGAGTCCAACACCGAGACGTTCGTTGCGCTGAAGGCGCATATCGACAACTGGCGCTGGACCGGCGTCCCCTTCTACCTGCGCACCGGCAAGCGGCTTCCGAACCGACAGTCCGAGATTCTCATCCAGTTCAAGCCGGTTGCGCATCGCATATTCTCCGGCAAGGGTGCGGGTCTGGAACCCAATACCCTCATCATCCGCCTGCAGCCGGAGGAGAATATCCGCCTCCTCATCATGGCCAAGGAGCCGGGGCTTGACCGCGACGGCATCCGCCTGCGCGAGGTACCGCTCGACGTGTCGCTCACCCATGCTTTCGAGGGGCAGCGGCGGCGCATCGCCTATGAACGGCTGCTCCTCGACCTGCTGGAAGGCGACACGACGCTCTTTGTCCGCCGGGACGAGGTGGAAGCGCAGTGGCAGTGGATCGATTCGATCGTCAGTGGCTGGGCCGATGCCGGGCAGAAGGCGCAGGGCTATGCCGCCGGGAACTGGGGGCCGTCCTCGGCGATTGCCCTTATCGAACGTGATGGAGCAAGCTGGCATGACTGAGCTGAACCCCGTCATCCGTGCGGTGACGGATCGCATCACCGAACGCAGCGCGGCGCGGCGCCTGAAATATGTGAACCTGATTGAGCGGGGCCGCGATGCCGGGACCAATCGCGGCCAGCTATCGTGCGGCAATCTCGCCCATGGCTTTGCGGCTTCCGGCGAGGACAAGCCAGCCATTCGCGGTGGCCGGTCGATGAACATCGGCATCGTCACCGCCTATAACGACATGCTGTCGGCGCATCAGCCCTATGGCCGCTATCCCGACCAGATCAAGCTGGCCGCGCGCGAGGTCGGGGCGACCGCGCAGGTGGCGGGCGGCGTGCCCGCCATGTGCGACGGCGTGACGCAGGGGCAGGCTGGCATGGATCTGTCGCTCTTCAGCCGCGATGTCATCGCCCTGTCGACGGCGGTCGCGCTCAGCCACGCGATGTTCGAGGGCGCGCTGCTGCTCGGCATCTGCGACAAGATCGTGCCGGGCCTGCTGATCGGCGCGCTGCGCTTCGGGCATCTGCCGATGCTGCTCGTGCCGGCTGGGCCGATGCCATCGGGGCTTCCCAACAAGGAGAAGGTCCGCATCCGCCAGCTCTATGCCGAGGGGAAGGTGGGCCGCGACGAACTGCTGGAATCGGAAAGCGCCAGCTATCACGATGCGGGCACCTGCACCTTCTACGGCACGGCCAACAGCAATCAGATGATGATGGAGATGATGGGCCTCCACGTCCCCGGCGCCGCCTTCGTCAATCCGGGCACGAAGCTGCGGCAGGAACTGACCCGCGCCGCGACGCACCGGCTCACGCAGATCGGCTGGGACGGCGACGACTGGCGACCGCTTGGCCATGTCGTCAACGAAAAGGCGATCGTCAACGCGATGGTCGGCCTCCTGGCGACTGGCGGATCGACGAACCATGCCATCCACCTGCCCGCCATTGCGCGGGCGGCGGGCATATGCATCGACTGGCAGGATTTCGCGGCGCTGTCGGCGGCGGTGCCGCTGATCGCGCGGGTCTATCCCAATGGATCGGGCGATGTGAACCGCTTCCACGAGGCGGGGGGCATGGCGTTCGTGATCGGCGAGCTGCTCGATGCAGGGCTGTGCCATGGCGATATTCCCACCGTGCATCGTGACGGCATGGCCGCCTATGCGCGCGAACCGGGGCTGGGCGCGGGCGAGGCGCTGCACTGGAGCGATCGTCCCGCCGTCTCGCGCGACGAGACGATCCTCAAGGGCGCTGCCGATCCGTTCAGTCCCGATGGCGGCATGAAGCTGCTCTGTGGCAATCTCGGCCGATGCGTGATGAAGACGAGCGCGGTCGATCCGGCGCGCTGGACCATAGAAGCGCCCGCGCGCGTGTTCGCCGATCAGGACGCGGTGCTGAACGCCTTCAAGAGCGGCGAGCTTGACCGCGACGTGGTTGTCGTCGTGCGCTTTCAGGGGCCGCGCGCCAACGGCATGCCGGAACTGCACAAGCTGACCCCGGCGCTCGGCGTGCTGCAGGATCGGGGGCACCGTATTGCGCTCCTGACCGATGGTCGCATGTCCGGCGCATCAGGCAAGGTGCCGGCCGCCATTCACCTCTCGCCCGAGGCGCTGGGGGGTGGCCCGGTCGCGCGGCTTCGCGATGGCGATGTGGTGCGTGTCTGCGCCGTCACCGGCGTGCTGGACGCGCTGGTCGACCCGGTCGAATGGTCGGCCCGCGCACCTGCGAGCGCCCCGCCGCCGCCCTGTGACACGGGGCGCGAGCTGTTCGCGATGTTCCGCCACGGCGCTGACGATGCCGAGGCCGGTGCCTCCGCGATGCTTGCGGCGATGGAGGCCGATCGCGCGAAATAATGCCGCCAATGGGCCATGGCGCGTTAAGCTTGGCGTTGGTAGATAGAGATCGTCATTTCATCCAAGAGGACGTTCGATGCGCGCAGCCTTTTTCTCCAGCCTGTTCGTCACCACTGTTTTGATGGCACAGCCCGCTCATGCTGCGGGTGATGCCGTCAAGGGCAAGTCGACCTATGGTCAGTGCATGGCGTGCCACAAGATCGACGCCTCCGGGGTGTCGACCATCGGTCCCAATCTGAAGGGCGTGGTCGGGCGTCCTGTCGGCAGCCTGAAGGGCTTCAAATACTCGCCCGCGATGAAGGCCTATGGCGGCAACTGGACCGCTGAGCGGCTCGATGCCTATCTGGCGGCGCCGATGAAGACCATTCCGGGCAACAAGATGCCCTTTGGCGGGCTCAGGAACCCGACCGACCGGCAGAATGTCATCGCCTATCTGCAGAGCCAGAAGTAACGCGAAGGCCGGACCGGCAGGCGCGCCGGCACACTCGACACGACCAAGCTTTCGGTGCATCTGGCGGCAAATTGCATTAGCCGAGAGACTGCAGCGACGATGGCCATCAAGCACGCCCTTCCTGTCACCCGCGCCGAGGATTTCGCCGCCTGGTATCAGGCGGTCATCGCGGAGGCGGACCTGGCCGAAGAAAGCGGCGTGCGCGGCTGCATGGTCATTCGCCCCTGGGGCTACGGCATCTGGGAGCGCATCCAGAAGCTGATGGATGCCGAAATCAAAAAGGCGGGGGTGGAGAACTGCTATTTCCCGCTCTTCATCCCCCTGTCCTTCTTCGAGAAGGAAGCCGACCACGTCGACGGCTTCGCCAAGGAGATGGCGGTCGTCACCCATCACCGGCTGGTCGGCGATACCAGTGCGGGGGGCAAGGGCAAGCTCATCCCCGACCCGGAGTCTCGGCTGGAGGAACCGCTCGTCGTGCGGCCCACTTCGGAAACAGTGATCGGCCAGGCGATGAGCCGCTGGGTCCAGAGCTGGCGCGATCTGCCGCTGCTGACGAACCAGTGGGCCAATGTCGTGCGGTGGGAGATGCGCACGCGCATGTTCCTGCGCACCAGCGAATTTCTCTGGCAGGAGGGGCACACCGCTCATGCCGACCGGGATGACGCGATGGCGGAAACGCGGCGCGCGCTGGAGATGTATCGCACCTTTGCCGAGGGCCCGCTGGCGATGCCGGTGGTGGCGGGCGAGAAGCCCGAGAACGAACGCTTTCCCGGCGCGGTCGCAACCTACAGCATCGAGGCGATGATGCAGGACGGCAAGGCGCTGCAGGCGGGCACGTCGCATTATCTCGGCACCGGCTTTGCCGAGGCGGCGGGCATCAAATATCAGGACAGGGAGGGGGGGCAGCAACTCTGCCACACGACAAGCTGGGGCGTATCGACCCGGCTGATCGGCGGCGTCATCATGATCCATGGCGACGACGACGGGCTGCGCTGTCCGCCGCAGGTGGCGCCATGGCAGGTGATCATCGTGCCGATGCTGCGCGATGCGCCCGAGGATGAGGCGATCATCAACTACTGCAAGGATCTGCGCGCCGAACTGGCGGGACAGCTCGCCTTTTACGAGCCGGTCCGGGTGCTGCTCGACCTCAAGCCGGGCAAGGCCGCGAACAAACGCTGGGCCTGGGTCAAGAAGGGTGCGCCGGTTATCGTCGAGGTCGGCGGGCGCGATGTCGCTGGCGGCAATGTCTCCGTGCTGCGCCGCGACCGGCTCTATCGCGAGGACGGCAAGGTCGACAGCGCGGTGCGGACACGCGACGGCTTCGTGCCGGAAATCGGCCATCTGCTGACAGAGATCGAGCGGACGCTCCATGCCGAGGCCAAGGCTTTTCTCGACGCGAACATCGCGCGCGACATTGCCGGGGAGGCGGCGCTGGATAGCCATTTCCAGGCGGACCGGCCCGGTTGGGCGGAAGTCGCATGGTCCCGCCCCACCGGCGCGGCGCTCGACAAGGTGGTCGAGTGG
>CAZGVX010000056.1:0-14004 GCA_964529225.1 uncultured Sphingobium sp. | reverse complement strand
GCCAAGAACATACCATTCAATGGTGCGTCAGGCACGGTGCAGACTGTCCAGATAAGGCGACCAGTTCCTCGGCGGCATAGGCCGCCGTGCCGAAGCGGTTCTTGAGATCGCGCGCCAGGCGGCTGGAATGCCCGGTCCAGTGCGACAGCTCGTGGGCGAGCGTCGCGTAGTAGTGGTCAAAACCGGAGAACAAGCTGGCTGGCGGCATGGTCACACGGTCAGGGGTTGGCTCGTAGTAGGCCTCACAGCCCTGGTGGCGCAGATTGACGGGGATCGCGGCAAAGTAGGCGTCGAGCTCGGCCTCGCGCCCCTCGGGCTCGATCAGATCGAGCGTGACGGCTGGATGAAACCGCTCGGGCAGACCTTCGACCTGATCGGCGTTGAACACCGGATAGGCCTTCAGAACCCGGCGCGCCTCGTCGCTCTTCTCGCCGGTATCGGGCGCTTCGACCTCCTTGGTGTAGCTCTTGTAGAAAATGGCGATGGTCGACTTCTCACCCTTGCGGACCTGGGCGCCGAGGGTTTTGGCCTGGTTGTAGGTCATCCAGTAAGGCGAGGCGAAGCCGCACATGTCGGCGACCATCCACAGCCAGAATACATTCATGCCGCGATAGGGAATGCCGCAAGCGCGCAAGGGCCGCGACACGGGCACGCCGCGCCAGGGCTGCACCCACGGCTTGGTCCCGGCTTCAAGCCGGGCGATGATCTCCTGGGTGATGCGGGTCGCGGGAGACAATCCGCCGGGCGAGGGTTTGCGATAAGCCATGAGGGCTCTCCTGATGTTGCCTGCCGGCAGGTTCGCCGGTCAGTTCCGCTCAGCATCGAGCTCCCTCCGCTCTCTTCCCAAAAAGGAAGCGGCCCCTTGGGCAAAGCCAAGGGACCGCTTCGCAAGGGGCGAGTGGCCTGCCTGTCAGGAGGAGGTCAGGCAGCCAGCTCGCGGGGGGTCTGATTGTCGTCGTTGGCGCCCTCGCCGCTAGCGACGGCTTCGCCGGTGGACTCGGGGATCTGTGCATCGTCCGCTTCGACCTCGACGGGCGCGGCGCCGGCGAAGCGCATGACCTCGGGCACCCAAGCGAGCGCGCGCTCGCGGACCTCGACTTCGGTGATGTAGGTCCCACCGAAGACGCGCTCGGCGCTCATCGCGAGATCACCCTTCTTGACCGAGGCGAACCGGCTCGACAGGTCCGGACCACCAACCGCAGCCAGCGCGTCGAGGATCACCGCCTTCGACACCCGGTCGAAGTAGTTCGCCGCGGTCGGGCGCCACCAAGCGGCCATGTCGATGCCGATGAGCGTGGCCAGATGATCGTGGAAGTCGATCCTGCGCTCGCCGGCCATGTTGAGACTTGCTTCCAGGGTGCGGCCGACGACGTGACCGAGCCAAGCGGCACGGGCTTCATCGGAAAGCGCCCGGAACCGGTCGAACCGCTCCGACACGTGCGCGCCGCCACGCCAGTTCTCGTCGAGGCCTGACTTGAACTCGGCGAGCGAGGCGCTTGCCGCGGCATCCTTTGCCTCAAACCCGATGATCGGGCCGGCAGGTGTGCCGCCCCGCAATGTCGTTGCCGAACGCGCCCGGTAGTCGAGCGTATCGGCGTCGGCGAGCGTGAAGACCATCAGGTCGAGCGCGAGACCGGGATCGGACGCGACATGGAGCGCAAGGACGTCGCGGCGCTGCATCGCGAGTTCATCGACAAGGCGCTTCGACAGCGCCGCGCGGCGCTTGCCCTCCCCTGCTTCACCCGACACGATCTCGACCGCGTCATCGTTTCCGCCGTCGACCTCCCGTTCGCCGTAGAACACTGGCTGGAGCACCGGCGTTCCATCGCGCGACAGTACGAGGATCATCCCTGCCTCGGACTTGAGTTCGGGCGCGATCACCGGCGGACGAGCGCGGATATCCTGACACTCGCGTTCGATCGCCTCGATCGCCGCTTCGGCCGCGGCCACGGCTTCCTCGGCACTGTCCTCATCTTCAAGGATCGCGGCATGTTCGTCATAGGAAGTGTCGAGTTCATCGAGCCGGGCGAGTTCGGCTTCGGTGAGTGGCGCAGGTTCGGCCGGAAGCCGTACGAGGCCCTCGACGAGGTCATGACTGGCGTAGGGATCGAGCGTCGGTTTGACCCACGCGAGGCCCTGCTCTTCGGCAAGGACCTTGGCCTGTTCCTCCATCTTCGCTGCGGCGAGGGTCTCCAGCAACGCGACATCGGACCAGGCTTCGCTATCCTCGTCATCGAACAGCTCGCGCTCGATCAGGCCACCGGCAGCGATATAGGCATCGCGTCCAACGAGCCGGGCACGGGGGTCGCTGCCACGGACCGTGCCCGAGAGCACCATGCGGCGGATCGAGTCCGGGTTGGGGGCATAGTAGCCGGTCGAGACCTGTTCGAAGACCCGGGCCTGGATCGCCTGGTCCGAAGTGGCGCCGTATGCCTTGGCGAGGTCGAGCGTGATTTCGCCCGAAGCCAGCGCCTCGAACACGACCGGCGCGAGCTTGGCAAGTCGCAGGCGACCTTCGACGAACCGGACTGTCAGGCCGAAGCGGCGCGCCAAATCCTCGATCGAGGCGCCCGCCTCGATCAGCGATGCGAAGGCCTGGGCCTCGTCGGCCGGATTCATCGCCAGGCGATGGAAGTTTTCCGCGAGGCTGGTCTCGATGGCGCCTTCGGCGGTGTCTTCGAGCACGAGGCAGGTCACTTCGTGGTCCTTGGGCAGGACCTTGTCGTCCGCCAGCGCCAGCATCGCCTTGCGGCGGCGCTCGCCGGCCTCGACCTCGAACTTGCCCTTGGCGCCCGGGCGCACGATGAGGTTCTGCAGCAGCCCGCGGGCAGCAATGCTGGCCTTGAGCTCGGCGTCGGCCGCCGGGTCACTATGGCGGCGGACATTTCGCGGGGAAGGAACCAGCTTGTTCAGCGGGATCGTCTTGATCATGGCACATACTCCTGATTGCGAGCCCAACGCATCGACCATCGACGCACAACCGGCTCAATCAGGGCAAAGCCCTCTCCCCTCTCATAGAGCCGCCCAAACAAGGTTTAGGAAGCCGGAAATCGTGGAGAAGATCCGCGAATTTCAAAATTCGAGATGGCGTTGTTGCTACGATGTTCTATCATCCGGGCATGGCGAAAAGGATCACCGACAATCAACTGATCGGCGAGTTGGGCGAGGCGGCAGTTCGCAAGCGTTTTTTGTCCATGGGCTTTCAATTTGACTCTCGTAGTCGGCTGGAGGCGGGCATCGACGGCTTGGCGGAAATCATGATCGATGGCGAGCCGACGGCGCGGATGATTGCCGTGCAGATCAAGTCGACCCGGGCAGCGAAATATACGTCCGAAACGGAAACCGGCTTCACATACCTGCTGGACGTGAAGGACCTCGCTTACTGGAAGACGTCCAATCTCCCAGTCATCGTCGTGATGTACCGGGAGAGCGACGACAGCCACTATTGGGCGCAGGTTCAAGCCCAACCGGGAGTGGAGCAGCGCCGGCTCACGTTTGACAAGACGCAGGACGTTTTAGACAAATCATCGCTCGACCGGCTCGCGGTCCTGACAGTTCCCATCAATGGTTTCGGATACTACGTCCCGCCATTGGGCGGCGGTGAGACAGCGCTGGTCAATTTTCTGCCGATTACTCTGCCCACCGAGATCTTCGTCGCGAGCACGGCTTTTGACCGCAAGAGCGCGATCAAGGAGATGTACGACACTGGAGAAAGCGCGCGATACGACTGGGTGATCAAGGACGGCACATTCTGGTCCTTCCATGACCCACGTGAGGCGGTAACAGGATGTTTCGTTGATCTCGACCAGGTCGAAGCTATCGAAACCAGCTTGATTGGGTTTCATGACGACATAGACGAGCAGAACAACTTCGCATTCCTGTTGCGTCAAACGCTTCAGCATCAGATGCAAGATGATCTGGCCTGGGATAAGGATAAAAAAGTCTTCTACGTGAAGGCGTATGAGGACAGCCAGCCACGAACATTCCATTACCAGTCGGCCAAGGTGAAGACGAAGGCAGACGTGGTGAATGTCACCATGAGCACGAAAGTGCCTAGCAAGGTAGGCTTCGTAAGGCATCATGCCTTCGTGCCCAAATTCGAATGCATGATGGATCAATGGTTTTTGATGGTCAGTCCGACCTACCATTTCACGACGAACGGCTACACGCGCCACCCTTTCCCAGACGCGCTGCTCTCGGGGAAGAAGCGGATGGAAAACAACGCCGCGATCCGTGGCCAAGTGATTATGTGGCATCGCTTCCTGACGCAGTATGAGGGCGGCGCCACCGATCTGTTCGCCGAGCCTGTCGGACCGACTGTAACCCTGCGCTTCGACCCTCCGCCGGAAATCGAGCTGCCAACCGCAGTGCCGGACGATGTCTGGGGTCGACGAGCGGCAGCGGAGCAAGATGATTGCGAGACGTCAGGGCTGTTGTTCAATGAGGTTTGAGTGCCGGATATTCGATGAGCCACTGCTCGAATTTGGCGATCAGCATAGCCACCAGGATCCTCGTCTCGGGCTGACCGATGCCGGTCCGCTGCAGGCGCCGCTGGGCGACAAGATCCGCTTGGGCGTAGTGGGCGATGCAAAGACGGTTCAGGGAACAAAGGAATTCTTCCTGACGGCCGCAGGCGGGTTCGCATCAAAGGCTGAAAGCCACCCGAACATGAACCCTAACTTCCCGGGCCTGCACAATAACAATCCGTTCCGCTGTGGCTTCGAGGTCGATGACGACGCCTGTGGCGCGCTCACCAAGGCGCAAATCGATCGGATCATAAAGGAGCCCAATCACGCGAAAGCGGTCGAGATGGCGGTCGATGCTATCATGGATATTCTTCAAACGATCGATGACAGCGGAAGCCGGCCCGATGTCGCGGTGGTCGCACTGCCTGTGGCGCTGATTGAGCGGGTATGGAATGCCAAGACTGATGCCGAGGGCACCATTGAGGAGGAGGATGCCGGGGGCTCAGATGCCCCAAATTTCCGGGGACTGCTAAAGGCCAGGGCGATGCCACTCAACTTCCCGATCCAGATTATCTGGGAAGATGTCATCGACGAGAAGGCCAAGATTCCCAGGAAGGTGAAGGTCTCCAGCGATCGGAAGATCCAGGACCAAGCTGGACGAACCTGGAACCTGCTGACCACCCTCTACTACAAGGGCTCAGGACGCATTCCATGGCGCCGTTTACCGAAGGAGGGTGAGTTTCGCGCCTGCTACATTGGGGTCAGCTTCTACCGCGACGTGAGCGGCCAGCAGCTTTGGACCAGCGCGGCCCAGATGTTCGACGAGCGCGGCAGAGGGTTTATCTTGAAGGGCAAGCGAGCCCAGACCGAGACGCGTGGCCGTCATCCATACATGACCGAGGCTGATGCCTATGAGCTCGTGAAGGGCGCATTGAAGGCCTATCGGGACCACCACAAACATCCTCCGGCCCGGGTCATCATTCTAAAGACATCGCGTTTCCGCGGCGAGGAGGCCGATGGCATCCTGCGCGCGCTGAATGAGGCGGAGACCGAGTACCGCGATCTAGTGTGGGTCCAGGAGTCTTATGACGCAAAGATTCTGCGAGATGGCGATTACCCGGTCCTCCGAGGTACGTTCGTTGAGCTAAATGGCAAGGGTCTGCTCTACACCAACGGCAGCATCCCTTATTACGGCACCTATCCAGGTCTGTACGTGCCCCGACCATTACTGCTTTGCCCGCACCCCAGCAGCGACAGCACGGTAGCGCAAATCGCAGAAGAGGTTTTTTCGCTGACGAAGATCAACTGGAATTCGACGCAGATGAACCAGCGACTACCGGTCCCCATCCGCGCCGCCCGAAAGGTCGGTGAGGTGCTGAAGTACATGGCCGATGGCCAAGTGGTTAGCCCCGATTATCGGCGATACATCTAACGGTTACGGGCTTGCAGCGATTAGGTCTGACTGGCGGGCAGGTCCACCACACGAAAGACCGCGCCCGTCCCTGCATCGCGCACCAGATCGACGCGCGCGCCATCCCAATGATAGTCGAGATGGCGCCCCTGAACGGGTTCTGATGCGCAGTCAGGGTAGAACAGTCCGACACATTCCCCTCCGGGATGCCGGATGCTCGGATAGACCATGCCATCGGCCCCACCCGCTTTAAGGGCTGCTGCAAGCCTCTGGGACGCCACATAGCTGTCGCGATCAAGGGCTGGATTGGCGGGCTCGGTTCCCCTCAGGTCGTGCAGATCGGCACTGACCGAAAGAGCGATTTCCCGGAATTGAGAGGTCCAACCGGGCTCTTCGCTGGTGCGGGCCATGAACCGGGCATGGTGATGGATGGTTTCGAAGAGAGCGGTCTCGAAGGCATTTCCGACATAGAGAACGCCATAGCTGCCATCGGTGAAGCGGCTTGGCCGGTCCATGCTGACATGGGTGAACGGCGCCATCAGATAAGACGCACCGTTTCCGCCTACCCGCCGATCAGCTGGCACAAGGTCCAGATTGCCGATGGTCGCCATGATCCGGGGATTGGTCTTTTGCTCTGCCGAGATCAGCAGCGGCCAGTCGGCGGGGTCGGCGATGTCCTCGAACAGGTCGATCGGCGGAAAGGCGCTGCGGAGGATCCGGACAGCGCCTTTCCACTCAACATGGGAAACAGGGCCTTGCTCTGGATCCGTCACCAGCCACCGCGCTCGGCGTCGAGGTAGCGGCGCACGCGCATGATGTCGGTGAGTTCACCGCCGAGCATGACATCAAGTGCGCTCGATCCGGCGAAGGCGCTATTTCCTGCCTTGATCCAGGCATAACCGCGCTGGGCGTCCGAAAAGACAATCCGTAGTGCCTTGTGAATGCCCATCAGGTTGGAAAGGCGAGCCGCGCCATCACGCGAGACTCGGCCGGGTCCTTCAGCCTTCCAGCGCCGATAGGAGCGCACCGGCATATCAAGCAGCGTCGCCGCCTGTTCGTCGGTAAGTTCCCACTTGCCAAAGAGGTTGAGAACCGCCCTGAACATAGCGGCAGCCTCGTCCTGGGTAATCGGATCCGGACGAAACGCCGGAGCAGCAGTATCAACGGGTTGCAAAGCCAGCATGGCAAGTCTCCATATGGCACTATATATTCCATTGGCTGCCATTTGGCAATATGTTTCGCAGCTACTAGCCAAGCCGCGCGAGGATACCCGCAGCGCCTGTCGTCGGCACGAACAGCCGCGTCTGATAGCGGATGATCTCGGTAAAACAGCCTTGCGCCTTGTACCAGTCAAGCCGCGCCGCCGACCAACCGGCAAGCTCGAGCCGCTGAGTCCCGTTGACCAGGCTACGCTTGAGGGTGAGCGCCTCGCGGCCCTTGACCTGCATCGGCCGGCCACCGGTGAGCACAGCGTCGACGATCTGCTCGGCCGAGAACGCATGTTCGTCCTCCAGACCCAGGGCCTGGCAGAGTTCGGGAACGCAGTGGAGTGGCACTTCGCGACCCAGTAGCGAGCGCCCGTCGCGAGCGGATATCCGACTGACCCGAACATAGTCGGAAGGGAGCTTGTCCCAGACCGGCAGCAGCAGCCCAGTCGCGAGATGCAGTCGTTCGCGCTTGTGGCTCGCAGCGGCTTCACCGACCTCAGCTTGCCAGAGGCGGCGAAACTCGGCGAAATCGACTGGCTCCCAGTTGCTTTCCTCAAGCTGCTCGGCGGTTAGATGGCCGTGCTTCAAGGGCCGGACCAGTTCGAAACGGGCAACCCGCGTGCCGTCGTCGGCAAGTAGGCTGCGTGCCGGAACCAACAGCCCGATCCGGCCCGAACGGGCATTGCGCAGCAACTGCTGGCGCTCGCCCGAGAGACCATAGAGCTCCTCAAGCCGTGCGAGGCCCAAGGGCTTCAGCGCGCGGGCGATCTCGAGTTCGAGGAGGTGCGTGGTCGCGCCCGAGAGCGCATCGGTGCGCAGCAGGGTGTCGGAGAGCACCTCGAAATGCTCGACCGCGATGGTCTCGACCCCGAGTTCGAGCGTGCCCGCCTGCCGCGCGGCATCGATCCGCGCTTCGACCAACCCGAGGAACTCGTCGAAGATGCCGTTCTGCAGAGCGATCGGCAGCGCGAGTATGCGGTTGAGCCAGCGCTGGATCGTCGGCAGGTCGTCGACCATCGATCCGTCGGGGCCTTCGATCCTGAGTCCGGTCAGTTCCTCAAACCGCGCGAGGCTCACGGCGTCGAGCTTTCCGGTGAACAGCAAGCCGAACCAGCGGTGAAGCGCCTCCTTGGCATAGGAGCTTTCGAGATTGTCGGCGGGATCGAACAGGTTCTGCCCGCCGGTCTGGCGCTGACCGCGGGTTAGCGCGCCGAGGCTGTCGAGCCGTCGCGCTATGGTCGAGATAAACCGCCGCTCGCCGCGCACATCGGTGGTGACAGGACGGAACAGCGGCGCCGAGGCCTGGTTGGTGCGGTTGGTCCGCCCGAGTCCCTGGATGGCGGCATCGGCGCGCCAGCCCGGTTCAAGCAGGAAATGGACGCGGCGCGCCTGGTTATTCGCCGCAAGGTCGGCATGATAGCTGCGGCCCGTACCGCCGGCGTCAGAGAAGACCAGAACCGTCTTCGAGCCGTCCATGAACGCCTGTGTCTCGGCAACATTGGCACGGGGGCTACGGGATTGAAGCTGCTGGCGCCCGTCGCGTCCGACGATCAGCCGACGGGTTCGCCCGGTGACCTCAGCTACCTGGTCGGTCCCGAACCGCTCGATGATCGCATCGAGCGCGGTGGCGATCGGCGGCAACGCACAGAGTCGCTCGATCATTCGGTCGCGCGCGTCGAGCGCCGAGCGGCACAGCACCGGGGCGCCATCATCGTCGACCATCGGCACGGAGCGCGGATTGCCGTTCTCGTCCTTGAATACGGCCATCAACCGCACCGGAAAGCTCTTGGTGAGGTAGTCGATCACGTATTCTTTGCAGTCGCAGTTTATGTCGAGCGTGGTGGCGGGAGGCGCAGGTTTCCTTCGGTTTTCCATGATTTCACTCCAGATAATTACGGTTCCCTCGACCTCAACAAGTCGAAGGAACCAACATGCGATCAAGATCATCATTGCCGTTTCGAGCGGCCCCGCTCCGGGTCGAAGACCCGCCCAGTCACGGCACCCTTCTCACCACATTCCTCTCCTCTCTGTCGCTCGACGAGAAGTCAGGCTGTGCGGTTCTGTATGGCGCGGCGGTCCGCCATTTCCTGCATTGGCTGGGCCTGCATAAGATCGCGATCCGCACGATTGACGATCGGGCTGTCCGGCGGTTCGAGAAGCATGGGTGCCGGTGCCACCGGTATTCGGCGCAGCAAGCGCACTACAAGGCTGACCAAGCAGCAAGGGTCAGGCGCTTCGTCCGGTTCCTGGAAGATCAAGGCTACGTCGAAGTCGACGACGGGATCGACGATCTGCCACGGCACCTCGCCGACTATTCCGATGCGATCGATCGCCTGCAACTTGCCGAGGGACCGGCACAGGCCTATCGGTCCGAGGCCGAGCATTTCGTGGCCTGGCTTCGCATGGCGCGGCGCCAATGGATCGAGATCGATGACGCGATCATCGACCACTATGCAGCGCATGATTGCCGATGCCCGGTCTGGCGCAAGCGGGGCAAGCTGGTCGCAACGGGCACCAAGCGGCGGCGGCGATGCGCACGGCACTTCGTCGAGTTCCTGCGAGGCCGGGGCGCCATCCCATTGGTTGAACCGGTGGCGGACGATGACCCGCACATGTCGGCTTACTTGGCATGGCTCAAGCAACACCGCGGCGCCACGGACGAGACGATCCGGCGCTACCGGACTGATATCAGACGGCTCATGCCAATGCTGGGCGAGCCTGCGCAATGGGATGCCGCCGGACTCAGGAGCGCATTCCAACGACGAAGCAAGGAGACGCCGGGCTCGGCATCGCTGCTCGTCACGATAATGAGGAGCTACATCCGGTTTCTGGTCGTGCGTGGCGAGTGCCGGCCGGCTTTATTGCATGCAGTTCCATCAGTGCAGCGCTACCGCCTTTCGACGCTGCCGCGCCATGTCGACCCGGCAACGATCGAGAGGATCATTGCGGCCTGTCCGACAGATCGTCCGGTGGAAGTCCGGGACAAGGCCATCATTCTCCTGCTCGCCAGGCTCGGCCTGCGGGCTGCCGATATTCAGGACATGCGTCTCGACGACATCGACTGGCGATCCGGCCACCTGACGGTCAAGGGCAAGACGCGTCGACCGGACCGCCTGCCATTGCCGCAGGATGTTGGCGACGCGATCCTGGCATATCTTGCGGCAGCCCGCCCGAAGACCGCCGAAAAGCATCTGTTCCTGCGTGCACAAGCACCGTTTCGGCCATTCCGCTCGTCCGCTGAGATCGCGGGCATCGTCGCTCGTACGCGCGACCGCGGTGGAATCGAAGGAGTGCCGACCGGGTCGCACATATTCCGGCATTCGCTTGCCACCAACCTGCTGCGCGCGGGCGCAGGCCTGGAGTCCGTCGGGACCATCCTGCGTCACAGCTCGCCCGAGACCACTGCCATCTACGCCAAGGTCGATCTGCCGATGCTCATGAAGATCGCGCAGCCCTGGCCAGGAGACCTGCCATGCTGAACATGCACATTTCCAGATACGTCACGCTGCATCGCAGCCTGGGTCGCAAGTATTCCGAACAGGACCGGATGCTCCGCCAGTACGCTGCATACGCCGAGGGTTTCGGCGATCGGCACACTCAGGTCCAGCGCATCTACGACTGGTGCCACACGTCGAGCTCACAATATGTGGCCCGCCGGAGGTTCGACACCGCACGTAACTTCAGCCTTTTCGCGCACGCCGAAGATTCAGGCCACGAAGTTCCGCCTGCCGGCGTCTTCGGTCGGGGCAAGCGGCCACGCCCGACGCCGAACATCATTGAGCCGGACCAGGTGCGGGCGATCATGACTGCTGCATTGGACGTTCCACCCCAAGGCACGATCAGCCCATACACGTACCACTACCTGTTCGGGCTGCTGGCGGCGACAGGTCTCCGGATTTCTGAGGCCCTCGCATTACAATGCAACGATCTGGTCGAGGATGGCTTGATCGTCCGCAACGGCAAGTTCGGCAAGCAGCGGCTGATTGCCTTGCAGCCGTCGACCCGTCAGGCGCTCGAAGCATATCTCGCCACCCGGGCAAGGCTCGGCGCCACGGGCAATGACCTGTTCGTGACCATCCGCGGAAGAGCCCCCCATAAAGTGCGCGCGCACATCGTGTTCGTCAGGCTGGCCCGACAGCTTGGATACCGCGGACCAACTGGAACGGCCGGGATGCGGCTACACGACTTGCGGCACACTTTCGCCGTGCGTTCCCTTGAGTCCTGCCCACCTGACAGGGAGGCGATCGCACACCACATGGCCGGACTCAGCGTCTATCTGGGGCACGCGTCGGTCGCCAACACTTATTGGTATCTCGAGGCCACTCCAGTGCTGCTGCGCGATATCGCTGCCGCCAGCGAGCAACTTTACCGAGGAGAAGCGGCATGACGGCTCTCGCTCCGCATCTCTCGACCTACCTGCGTGAACATCTGCCACGCGAACGTGCTGTTAGTCCGCACACGGTGAAGACCTACGCCAACTGCTTCGTCCTCCTGGTCCAGTTCGCTGCCGATCGGCTGAAGCGTCGGCCGACCGATCTCGAGATCGAGGATCTCGGCACCGACATGATCATGGCCTTCCTTGACCATGTCGAGAACGGTCGCGGCAGCTGTGTTCGGACTCGCAATGGCAGGCTCGCCGCGATCCGGTCCTTCTTCCGCTACATCGAGTATCGTATTCCGGCCTGCCTAGATCAGGCCCTTCGCGTCAGATCGATCCCTACCAAGAAGACCGACAAGGCGCTGATCGACTACCTCGACCGGGCAGAGATCAAGGCTTTGCTCGACGCCCCGGATCCCCGGACACGCCTTGGCACCCGCGATCGCGCAATGCTGCATCTGGCCTATGCTGGCGGGCTGAGGGTGTCGGAACTCGTAACGCTACAACTGCGCGATTTCCCGGACCGCTCCCTGTCCACCGTGCACATCATGGGCAAGGGTCGGCGTGAACGGGTCCTCCCGCTCTGGAAGGAGACTCAGTTCGCATTGCGCGCGTGGCTTGCGATCCGCCCCGATGCGCAAGCTGCCGAGATATTCCTCAATGCCAAAGGGCAACCCATGACCCGCGACGGATTTGCGTTCCGTTTGGCGGAGCACGTCAAGGCCGCGGCAGAGAAGCAGCCGTCGATCTTTGGAAAGCGCGTAACACCGCACGTGCTGCGCCATTCCTGCGCAATGCACACGCTCGCGGCGACCGGGGACATTCGCAAGGTCGCATTATGGCTCGGGCACGCCAGCATCCAGAGCACCGAGACCTATTTGCGCGCCGATCCCGAGGAAAAGCTGCAAATTCTCGCGGCGCAGGGCGCCCCTGCCATCAGGCCCGGGCGCTTCAAGCCGCAAAGCGACGATCTACTATCAATGCTTCAGGAAATACGTGCAGGAGGTCATGTCAAAATTTGACACAGGTCCGCATCGCAGTCCGAAGCGCCAGTGGCGCTCCCGCCAACAAAGCTTCGCCTTCGAGGCGGCCGTTGATGCGTAGCATAACCGAACCGTTTTGACGGAGAAGCATCGGAATGAGTTGGGAACCAGTGAGGTTGGCCTGCCAAAACGTGCTCTGAGCGTTCGCGCGGCCGGTCGGAATGTCAATTAATCGACCAGCAAAATTCCATGTAACCGTAACGCGCTGCACCGCCGCGGGCTTGTTAAGGAGCATGGCCATCATGGGGCGGTTGCCTTCACAAAACAGGCTAAACGACTTGATGTTTGGCGAAGCAGCTACATCGACATAGGCCATTGGGGCGCGACCTTGGACCGGCACGACCTCCCAAGCAGTCCCAGGCAGCGGCACTGCGTCCTCAGGTGGGCTGTCCATAAGCAGGCGAGCAATGTCCTGGGGCACGGGCAAGCGGCCTCCTTGAGGCGCATAGACCGTCAACTTTCCCTTTTCCCAAAGGCCAATTTGAACGGCACGGCGATTTGCATCAAGCAAAACATAGGCTTGCTCTACACCGCCTTGATGCGGCGCATTTCCCGTAACCCAATAGAGAGACCCTTGTCGTTGGAGACTGGATATCGCCGAAAGATTGCTGGCCAGCAGGTCCATTTTGCGGCCCAAACGCGAACGTATCGCGTCAGCTATCGGACCACTTGTCAAAAGATCTATTCCGTTGGGATCGGAATCACTTTGGAATTTCCCTATGGAACTGGCAAGATTGGTCCAGGCTAGCGGCGTCGGTTTTCCTAAAACTGGCCTTGCTTGCAGCGGTGCTTTTGAAGCAGCAGATGCCGGCCCAGACCCCTTGCATAAGAGCAGTGGGGATTGCGACACGAGCGCTGACTTGAACGGATCCAGGCGCTGTCCAGGCGCGACGTCTGCTTCAAGGCGGACTACGCCTCGCTTTTCGTCGTCATTAACCGTCAAGATCACGCGTCCGAAATCGTTGGCATTGACAGGAAAAGGAAAAAAGACCGCACTAATGCCTTCATAGGTCGGGCCAAGAAACGAAGCCGCGTACTCAAACCGGGTGCTTTTTACAGTCTGACCAGACGCTTTGAAAGTAAAACCGGTTTCGTTGATCTCAAGGCTCGCCCCTCGAGAGCAATCGCCACGCGGCGCATACGAGCCATAGCTTCCTTCGAGATCCATGCCCTTTAATGACGTCAATGTCACTGCGCCCGCGACGCCGGGCAAGCCCAGAAAAATCCCTGCGAGAAAAACGGTAATGGAGCGCTTGGGCAGTTTGCTCGGCATGGCAGATCTCCATGGCGGACAGCCTTGCATCGGGACCTCGATTGAAAGCGACGAACGACTGCCTCTGGGATTTTCTACAACCTGCACCATTCCAGCGGTGCCGACAATCCTAACGGCCCCAGCATTCAACCTTTTCAGGCAATTATCTGGAGTGAAATCATGGAAAACCGAAGGAAACCTGCGCCTCCCGCCGCCACGCTCGACATAAACTGCGACTGCAAAGAA
>CAZGVX010000055.1:7876-14456 GCA_964529225.1 uncultured Sphingobium sp. | reverse complement strand
ACACCACCACAGCCGTCCCCGTCGCCGAAACCATGAGCATGGAGTCGTTCGCCCCCAGCGCCTCATAATCGAGATCGACGCCGATCACGGCGTTGGCGCCCATCTCGACGGCGCGGCGGCGCATTTCGGAGAGCGCCTCCTCACGCGCCTGCCCGAGCGCCTGTTCATAGGAACCTGACCGCCCGCCGACGATGTCGCGGATGCCCGCGAACAGGTCGCGAAAAATGTTGGTGCCGATAATGACCTCGCCCGTTACCACGCCGAGGTAACGCTGGACCGGCTGGCCCTCTATGCTGGTGGTGGTGGTAACGATGAAGTCCGCGCCGGACGGACGGTCGCCCCAGGGTGATGTCGCCATTGTCATTCTCGCTCCCGATCGGCCGCCCGGCTATTCCAGGCCGAGCGCAGCCTTGTATGTTTCCAATAGCGCGTCGGCTTCCTGGCGCACATGCTTTTCGAGCCGGCGCAGGCGCACGATTTGCCGCATGGTCTTGACGTCATAGCCGGTCGACTTGGCCTCTGCATAGACATCCTTGATGTCGTCGCCGATGCCCTTCTTTTCTTCCTCGAGTCGCTCGATGCGCTCGATGAACAGGCGAAGCTGGTCGGCGGCAATGTTGCCTTCGCTCATATCTGGTCCCCCCAAGTTTGGCGTGAATCGCGAAAGGGGCTCTCTAGCGAGAGGCCCCGCGCCTTGCCATGCCTTCCGTGCGATGCTTTGCCGCCATGACGTCATTGATCCGTCACAACTTCCGTGCAACTATGGCCTCGATCGCAACCCAATCCCGGCCTCGTCCGGGGTTTCCCAGGTCGCGGGAGACAGCAACGCCGTCATGAAGAAATTCCCTCCTCGCTCGCGCAAGGTGCGCATTCTTGCAACTCTGGGTCCGGCCAGCAGCGACCCGGAAACGATCCGCCGGCTGTTCCTGGCGGGCGCCGACGCCTTCCGGCTCAACATGAGCCACGGCGCGCATGACGGCCATGCGGCGAACATCGTCGCGATCCGGGCGCTCGAAAAGGAGTTTCAGCGCCCAACCACCATCCTCGCGGACCTGCAGGGACCAAAGCTGCGCGTCGGCGCCTTTGCCGAAGGGCCGGTGATGCTGGAGGCGGGCGGGCGCTTCGTCCTCGACCGCGATCAGGCGCCCGGCAACGGTTCGCGCGTCAACCTGCCGCACCCGGAGATTTTCGCGGCGCTGGAGGCTGGCAACCGGCTGCTGCTGGACGACGGCAAGCTGGTCCTGCGGGTGGAGTCGGTGGACGACGGGCGGATCGAGACCCGCGTGGAGATCGGCGGGCTTCTATCCGAGCGCAAGGGCGTCAATGTGCCGGATGTCGTGCTGCCGCTGGCGGCGCTCACCGATAAGGACCGCCGCGACCTCTCGTTCGCGCTCGAGCAGGGGGCGGACTGGATCGCGCTGTCCTTCGTGCAGCGGCCCGAGGATCTGGCCGAGGCGCGGCGCCTTATGGGCGGCCATGGTGCGCTCATGGCCAAGATCGAAAAGCCGGCGGCGGTCGACCGCCTGGAGGAGATCCTCGAGGTTGCCGACGCCGTCATGGTCGCGCGCGGCGATCTCGGCGTTGAGCTGCCCGCCCATGCCGTGCCGCCGCTGCAGAAGCGGATTGTGGAGACGGCGCGGCGCATGGGCAAGCCGGTTGTGGTCGCCACGCAGATGCTCGAATCCATGATCAAGTCGCCCTCGCCTACGCGGGCCGAGGTGTCGGATGTCGCCACCGCCGTCTATGACGGTGCCGACGCGGTCATGCTTTCGGCCGAGACGGCGGCGGGGAGCTGGCCGGAGCAGGCCGTCGCGATGATGAACGCCATCGCCCATTCGGTCGAACGTGATCCCGGCTATCTCGGGCGTCTCCGCTATACCGAGACGCTGCCCGATCCGACCACGGCCGATGCGCTCGCCGAGGCAAGCCAGCAGATTATCGACACTGTGAACGCGAGTGCGGTGATCTGCTTCACCTCGACCGGCAGCACCGTCCGGCGCGTGGCGCGCGAGCGGCCCTCCGCGCCCATCCTCGCGCTGACGCCGCGGGCAGACACGGCGCGGCGCATGGGGCTGCTATGGGGCGTCCATGCTGTGCGCACCAAGGATATCGGCAGTTTCGAGGAGATGATCGGCAAGGCCAAGCGGATGGTGCTGCGCCACAATCTTGCCGGGGCTGGCGACAAGGTGATCGTGCTCGCCGGTGTGCCGTTCGGCATCCCCGGGTCGACCAATGTGCTGCATGTCGCGGCGATTCGCGGGGACGAACTCAAGACGCACGGCGAGGGTTAGAGTCAGCCCTGTTCAGGCGGCATCGGCCCACGCGCGCATCAAAAAAGCCCGGCTGCGGGCCGGGCCGTTCGATCTGTCAGCGGGCGGCATGGGACGCCGCCCCGGATGGCTCAGCCCTGACGAGCCTTAAAGCGGCGCTGAGTCTTGTTGATGACGTAGGTGCGGCCGCGACGGCGGATCACGCGATTGTCGCGGTGGCGGTCCTTCAGCGACTTCAGCGAGTTGCGGATCTTCATGGCACTCTCAGATGTATATGGAGAAATTGAAGGCCGCGCCGTATCGGTGACGGCTGGCAAAGTCAAGGCGGCGAGAGGAGCGTGCGATGGGTTTTCGGCTGACGGGTGTCGCCGCGCTGCTGGCGCTGACGGCATGCGCCTCGACAGGCAGCGCGCCAGTCGATGTCACGCGCTTCTGGAATCAACCGCCGCCACGGCAGGCAAGCGTCACCCTGGTGCCAATGCCGGGCATCGATTCGGCGAGCCTGGAGTATCGCGCCTACGCCGACGCGGTGGCCGCTGCGATGGCGCGGAGCGGCTTCCGGGTGGCGACGGAGCAGGGGGCGGACCTTACCGCTGCGATCGGCTATGAGACCGCCGTCGCGCAGCCGGTCCGGCGGCACTCGCCGGTGCGTGTGGGGGGAGCGGCCTCGACTGGCAGCTATGGCAGCGGCTTCGGCCTCGGGATCGGTATCGACCTCAGCGGCCCGCCCAAGCCGGTTGTCGCCAGCCAGCTGACGATCCGCCTATCGCGAGCGGGAGACGTTTCGCCGCTGTGGGAGGCGAGGGCGGAAACGGCGGCAAAGCAGGGCACTGCGGCTGCCCAGCCTGCCGCCGTCTCGCGCCGGTTGGCCGATGCGGTGTTCAGGGACTTTCCCGGCAAGCCAGGCTCCACTATCTCGGTTCGATGAGTGAAACACCCCGCCTGACCATCTCCGCCGCTTTCGACGGCGGCAACATCCTTGTCGAGAGCATCGAGGAGAATGTCGCGACGCTGTCGATCCGCAGGGATCAGGGCAGCGACTTCTTCCAGTGGTTTTACTTTCGGGTGGCGGGCACGCCAGGCGCCCCTGTCGAGCTGCGCCTCACGGGGCTTGCTGCCTCTGCCTATCCGCTCGGCTGGCCAAGCTATCGCGCCCGCGTGTCGGAGGATCGCGAGACCTGGCAGCAGGCGGACACCAGCTGGGACGGCGCGGCAAACGGCGGGACGCTCGCCATCCGACACGCCAGTTCGAGCGGGCTGTTCTGGGTCGCCTATTTCGCGCCCTATGCCATGGAGCGGCACGACGCCCTGATCGCTCGGATGGTCGGCAGGCCCGGCGTTGCCTATCGCTGCCTCGGCCACAGTCTTGACGGGCGGCCGATCGACTGTCTGGAACTGGGCGAGGGCGACAAGCCCGTCTGGCTTTATGCACGCCAGCATCCGGGCGAGACGATGGCCGAATACTGGATGGAGGGTGCGCTTGACGCGCTCACCGATCCCGCAAATCCGCATGGGCGGCGCCTGCGCCAGCTTGGCCGCTTTCACATCGTGCCCAACATGAACCCGGACGGATCGGCGCGGGGACACCTCAGGACAAATGCCATCGGCATCAACCTCAACCGCGAATGGCATGATCCCTCGCCGGAGCGGAGCCCCGAGGTCCATTGCGTCCGGGCGCGGATGGACGAAACAGGCGTCGACTTCGCGATGGACGTGCACGGGGATGAGGCGATCCCGGCGGTGTTTCTCGCGGGCTTTGAGGGCATACCGTCCCTCACCGATCGGCAGCTCGGGCTTTATCGCGGCTATCGCGACCTTCTGGCGCAGCGCAGCCCGGATTTCCAGACCGCGCGCGGCTATCCCGAGGCGGCACCGGGCAGGGCCAATCTCAGCATGTCGACGGCGCAGCTTGCCGAACGCTATGGCGCGGTCAGCATGACACTGGAAATGCCGTTCAAGGACAATGACGACCTGCCCGACCCGCGCACCGGCTGGTCGCCGGAGCGGTCGGCGCGGCTGGGGCAGGACTGCATGGCCACCCTCGCGGAGATGATCGGGCGGTTCTGAGCCCGATCAGCTCTCCGCGAGTTGCGGCCGGTTGGCGAGGAGGTTGTCGACGACCGAGGGATCGGCCAGCGTCGATGTGTCACCGAGGTTCGAGACGTCGTTCTCCGCGATCTTGCGCAGGATGCGCCGCATGATCTTGCCGCTGCGCGTCTTGGGCAGGCCGGGCGCGAACTGGATCACGTCCGGCGTCGCGATCGGTCCAATCTCGCGGCGGACCCACTGGACGAGCTCCTTGCGCAGCGCCTCATCGGGTTCGATCTCGGCGTTGGTCGTCACATAGGCGTAGATGCCCTGCCCCTTGATCGCGTGGGGCATGCCGACGACGGCCGCCTCGGCCACCTTGTTATGGGCGACGAGGGCGCTCTCCACCTCGGCTGTCCCCATGCGATGCCCGGAGACATTGATCACGTCGTCGATACGGCCGGTGATCCAGTAATAGCCGTCCGCGTCGCGGCGGCAGCCGTCGCCGGTGAAATAGAGGCCCTTGAACGTGGTGAAATAGGTCTGAAAGAAGCGTTCATGATCGCCCCAGACGGTCCGCATCTGGCCGGGCCAGCTTTCGGCGATGGCCAGGCAGCCATCACCCGACCCTTCGATCTCGGTCCCGTCATTGTCGAGCAGCAGCGGCTTGACACCGAACATCGGACGGGCGGCCGCGCCGGGCTTCAGGGCGTGCGCGCCGGGCAGCGGCGTCATCATGCAGGCGCCCGTTTCCGTCTGCCACCAGGTGTCGACGATGGGGCAGCGCGTCTCCCCGACGACGCGGTAATACCATTCCCACGCCTCCGGGTTGATCGGTTCGCCGACCGAGCCCAGCAGGCGCAGCGACTTGCGGCTGGTTTTCGTCACCCACTCCTCGCCCTCGCGCATGAGGGCACGGATCGCGGTTGGCGCGCCATAGAAGATCTCGACCTGGAACTTGTCCACGATCTGCCAGAAGCGCGAGGGATCGGGATAGTTGGGCACGCCCTCGAACATCACGGTCGTGCCGCCGTTCATCAGCGGGCCGTAGACGACATAGCTGTGGCCCGTCACCCAGCCGACATCGGCGGCGCACCAGAAGATCTGGCCGGGGCGGTAGTCGAACACATATTCATGCGTCATCGACGCCCATACCGCATAGCCGCCGGTCGTGTGGCACACGCCCTTGGGCTTGCCGGTCGAGCCGGAGGTATAGAGGATGAAAAGCGGATCCTCCGCGTTCATCTCCTCTGGCGCGCAGTCGGCGGGCTGGGCGGCGACGCTGCTTGCCCAGTCGATGTCGCGCCCCTCGTGCATGGAGACCTCGCCGCCCGTGTGCCGGAGCACGATGACGGTATCCACGCCGTTGCAATGCGCCAACGCTTCGTCGACATTGGCTTTCAGCGGCACCTTCTTGCCGCCGCGCAGTCCCTCGTCGGCGGTCAGGACGAGCCGGCTGTCGCAATCCTGGATGCGTCCGGCGAGCGCGTCCGGCGAAAATCCCGCGAACACGATCGAGTGGATCGCGCCGATGCGGGCGCAGGCGAGCATCGCCACCGCCGCTTCCGGCACCATCGGCAGGTAGATGGTGACGCGCTCGCCCTTCCTGACGCCGCGCGCCTTGAGAAGGTTGGCGAGACGACAGACATCCGCGTGCAGTTCGCGGTAGCTGATGCGCCGTTCGGCATTCTTCGGGTCGTCCGGCTCCCAGATGATCGCGATCTCGTCGCCGCGCGTGGCGAGGTGCCGGTCAAGGCAATTGGCCGACAGGTTGAGCGTGCCGTCCGCGAACCATTTGATCCCGAAATCCGCCTCGTGAAAGCTGGTTTCCTTCACCGTCGTGAAGGGCTTGATCCACTGGAGACGCCCGGCCTGTTCCCGCCAGAACCCATCCGGGTCGTCGATCGACCGGCGATACATCTCCTCGTAACGCTCGGCGTTGATGAGGGCGGTATCGGCCCACTCGGTGGGCACGGGATAGACGGCTTCGGTCATGGCTTCTCTCCGGGTCAAGCCTCTTGCGGGATGCGGCTTGGCGCCGCCTGACACCGAGTCTAGCCTAAAGAGCCCGGCCACCAAAGCCTAGACCATAGTCGTATTGATCCCCGTCTGCGCGCGATGCATCGCCGGGCTCATTTCGGATTGGGATGACATCGGCCTGGTCGAACTCAACGAAGCCTTTGCGCCGCAGGTGCTCGCGGTCTTGCAGGGATGGGGCTGGGCCGGGGACGACAGCCGCCTGGACATTCTGAACGTGAACGGGTCGGGCATTTCCCTCGGTC
>CAZGVX010000055.1:0-7776 GCA_964529225.1 uncultured Sphingobium sp. | reverse complement strand
GACGACAGCCGCCTGGACATTCTGAACGTGAACGGGTCGGGCATTTCCCTCGGTCCCTGAGCGCATCGTCACCGTCGCCGACCGCAAGGCAAGCGAGCGTCACGCCGATTTCACGATGCTGAGCAATACTGCTTCAGCCAGTCCACCGCAGGTGACGACGGGCCCCTCGCCAAGCTGATGAGGAGACGTGTGCCGTGAAACTGAAATCGCTCGATCTCGACCTGTTTGCGCGGGAGGCGCCGACTGCGGAACCGGTTCCCGCCGGTCCGACGTCGGCAGACGCGGTGGCTCGCCGGTTCAAGTTCCTGACAGCGGACGGGCAATCAGCGACGCCCCTCGAGCAGGAAGCCCTGATGGGCACCAATGACCTGCTGGACGTGCATTTTCTCGATCGCTGCATGCTTGCCCGGCGCTGTGTCGGACGAATCCGCGTGCGCGGGGGCGGCCGGCAAGGCTGGGCCACGGGTTTCCTTATCGCGCCCGGCCTCATCCTCACCAATCATCATGTCTTTCCGACCGCCGCCTCGGTCGCCAGCTCCACCATCGGCTTTGACTACTGGTTCGACGTGGCTGGGCATCCTCCGGCCGACCCCGATGAGTTTGATCTAGGCGCCGATCTGTTCCACGTTTCGGACGAAGATCTCGACTTCGCCGTGGTCGGCGTGCGAGATCGATCGATAGGCGGCGCCGCGATCGCCCAGCGCGGTTTCCTGCGACTTATCGCTGAGAGCGGCAAGGTCAAGGAGAAGGATTTCGTGACCATCCTGCAGCATCCCGACGGGGTGCCGATGCAGGTCGCGCTGCGCGAGAACGAGGTCGTGCGCGCGGGTGAGGACGAACCCTATCTCTGGTACAAGGCCGACACGGCACACGGCTCCTCGGGTGCGCCGGTGTTCAACGATAGCTTCCAGGTCGTCGCGCTGCATGCCAATGGGCGGATCAAACGTGACGGTGAACGCTATGTGCTGTCCGCTGGCGGGACCACGGACAGTCTTGACGGGCTCGGCGAAAGCGATGTCATTTGGGAAGCCAATGTCGGCTTCCGGATCAGCCGCATTTCGTCGCGGCTCCTGGACCTTGCGGGCGCGCAATGGCCGGCGCGTGTCCCCGCTATCGAAGCGGCGATGCGCGGTGGGGACATCATGTCGACCGCGATTGATGCGCTCAAGCATCGCGACACGCAGGCAGCTGCAGAAGCGTCCAACGCGACCTTGCCGGACAACGCGCCGGGGATAGAGGAGGAAGCCGTGATTGAAGATCAGACCGTTTCACCTACCCGCAGTGTGGCAGGCGAAGTCGTCATACCGTTGCAGCTGCGGATATCGCTCGAGGTGCCGGGGCAGGTCGCAGGCCGCGTCGCGATGCAATCGGGCAGCTTGCTGACAAACGCGATCGAGACCGAAGCGTTCGAGATGCGCACTCCGTTCATCTATGACGCGCTCGATCAGCGTCCCGGCTTCAACCCGCGCTTCCTTGACATGGCCCGCGACGTGCCGATGCCCTCGGTGACGCCGGACGGCGAACGTGTTCTGGCGCCGTTGCTCGACGGGGCCGGGACGGAACTCAAATACCGGCACTTCTCGGTCTGGATGCAGCGCGAGCGGCGGCTTGCGCTCTACACTGCGGCGAATGTCGATTGGCGCAAGCGTCGCAAGGTCGTCGATGGCCAGGCGACGTCGCGCGACGGTCTTGCAGGCTGGCCGCCAAACAACAAGTTCAGGGAGCTGTGGGTCGAGGATCCGCGCATGGACTCACGCTATCAGCTTCCCGACATCTTCTACACCGAGGATCGCGGGGCGTTCGACAAGGGGCATATCGTCCGGCGCGACGACGTGTGCTGGGGCGAGCATTTTGAGGAGATCCAGATGGCGAATGGGGACACGTTTCATGTCACCAACTGCTCGCCGCAGATCAAACCGTTCAATCAGGGCCAATATGGTCAGGAGAATTGGGGCGATCTGGAAACTGCGATCGCGAACGTGACCAAGGCGGACGTCGAGGCTGCCTGTGTTTTCGCCGGGCCGATCTTCGGTCGAACGGATCGTTGGTTCCGCGGCAAGGATCAAAGCGGCGCGGCGCGCATTCAGATTCCCGACCGCTTTTGGAAGATCGTGGTCGTCAAGGGGGAGCAGGATTTCGAGGCTTATGGCTTCATCCTCGGTCAGGATGTGACTGGCATCACCGAGGCCGAATTCTACGTGACCGACGAATGGAAGGCTGCTTGGAAGCCAGTCACGACGATCGCCGCCGCCATGCGGGGCTGGCTGAACCTCGATGCGCTTGCCGCGATTGACAAGCATCCCAACGCCTGACCGCTGACGCTGGTCTTGCGCGTCGTCGGCATCGGGAAGCGACGGTCGCGCACTGGCCCGGTCGCTTCAAGGCGCTCGAAACCCGCTCTTGCAACAATCGCCCATCGTGTAACTCGGGCTTGCCGAAGGTGCGCGACAAATCAGGCTTCGCTCCGGTTACGCGAAAAATTGTGTAACCGCGTGCCGCGCGCCTGCGAAGCACTAAGGCAGACCGGTAAACCTTGAACTGTTCGGAGCGCGCGCCCAATGATTCCGAAGCCTAGGACGGCCTTTTGCTTCGCCGGAGCGCATGAGGTCGCACGGCCTGTCCCGGTCGAGATCCGGCTTGGCGATCGGGAAGCGCACGCCCTGGCGCTGCTGGTGCCGCTGCTCGGCTGCGGCGAGGAAGCGGCCGCCATCGCCTTTGATGGTCTGGCGGCGAGCGACGGCGACCCCGCGACCGCCGCTGCGCTGCGGGCGATTGCCGAGGAGGAGCGCATTCACGATCGCCTGCTGCATGGGCTTGCCAGGAGCCTGCCCACTGTCGCAACGGCGGCCGTGCGCCGCGAAGCCCGGCGCTTTCACATCGACCTCGGACGCGGTTCGACGCTGGCGCATCTTGCCCGGATCGCCGCCATTGATGCGGGCGTCTGCACGATCCTCAGCCGATTGCTGCGACCGCACATGTCGCTCGCGGAGGATCGGGCGGTGGCGGACATCCTCGCGCGCATTCGGCTGGACGAAACGCGCCATGTCCGGCTCAGCCGGTCGCTTGTGCTGGGCCGCGCCGATGGTCGCCGCTTTGAGGATATAGCCAAGGCGGCGCGCGAGGCGCTTGCGAATGTCATCATGATCGCTGCCGATGCGTTCGAGACGCTCTCGGTCGATCCAGCACAGTTGCGCCGGAACATTTCCGCCCTTCCGCCGGGTCTGCTCCGCCAGTGAGCGCGGCGCCCTGGCTTTCAAAGGGCCGGATCGGGGTGCTCGGCAGCGGCAGGGCGATGCCCGGTCCTGCGGTGGCCACCGCAGATCTGATCGCCATGATGCGGGAGCGATTCGGCTTTTCCCGGACCCGCGAAGCGGCGGCCATCGCCGGGCGGCTTGGCGTGGAGAGCCGCCATCTCTGCCGCGATTTCGTCGCGCGCCAGGAAGCGGCCCGCAGCGGCGCCGCCAATTCCGACCTGGCGGCGCAGGCCGTGCGCGCGGCGCTGGCGGACGCGCGGCTGCGTCCGGGCGACCTGGCCTATCTGATCGGCCACACCACAACACCCGACCAGCCTTTGCCCGCGAGCGTCGCGGGCGTTGCTGACCGGCTTGGCTATGACGGTCCGCATATCGAGTTGCGGCAGGCGTGCACGGGGTTTGCCAACGCGCTGATGATCGCGTTCGGCCTGATTGCATCCGGCGCCGGTCCGGTGGCCATCGTCGGTTCGGAAACCGGCTCGCTGTTCTTCGACCCGGCATCGCTCGATGCCGACGCGGACCAGATCGTCAACATGGTGCAGATGGGCGACGGCGCGGGTGCGGTGATCGTGGGCGCCTACGCGGCCGGCCGCTCCGCGATCGAGGCCGCCTGGTTCGGCGCGCTTGGCAGCGGGCGTGCGCCTGGCATCTCACGGCAGCATCATCGGGGGCGCTTCGATCACGATTTCGCTGCTATCCGCGCGGAAGGGCACCGCCTGTTTGACGCGGGGCGCGATGCCGCCGCGACCCAGGGCCATCCAATAGAGGCTGCGTGCCATGTGGTGCCTCATCAGGTCAGCGGGCGGATCGGCATGCTCGCTGCCGCGCACTTCGCGCTGCCGCCTGAGCGGGTGTTCGTGCAGGCAGACCGGGTCGGCAACACCGGCTCGGCTGCGATATGGATCGCGCTCGACACGCTGAGGGCCAAGGCCGCGCCGGACGCGGCCATTGTCGTGCTCGGCGCGGAGGCGAGCAAGCACATGTACGGCGGCTTCGCTTACCGTCATGCCGCCTGCCATGCCTGAGGCGCTTGTTGATGTCCTTGGACTGGCGAAGACCTTTGGCGGTCGCGACGCCGTTCGCGAAGTCACGATTCGCGTGGGAGCGGGCGAGCTGCTTGGTCTTGTCGGCGCAAACGGCGGAGGCAAGACGACAACGCTGCGGATGCTCGCGGGGCTGGTGAAGCCCGATTCGGGTTCCGGCACCGTGCTGGGCACCGCGGTCCGATCAGGCCGCGTCGATCGGCGGCGGATCGGTTATATGAGTCAGCGACTGGCCCTCTATGCCGAGCTGACAGTTGTCGAAAATCTGCGCTTCCACGCGCGGGTGCACGGCCTGTCGGCGGGCGTCGTAGGGGATGCGCTTGCGCGCTACGGACTGGAGGCGGTGGCAGTACGCCGCTTCGGGGTCCTGTCGGGCGGCTGGGCCCGGCGGGTTCAGTTCGCAACGAGTGTCCTGCACGCGCCGCCGCTCCTGCTGCTCGATGAGCCGACAGCGGGGCTCGACGTGGTGACGCGCCGCGCTATCTGGCGCTGGATGCTCGAGTTTGCGGATTCGGGAAGCGCGGTTCTGGTCAGCACGCATGACCTTGCCGAGGCCCAGCAGCTACCGCAGATCATGCTTTACCGCGATGGACGGGCAGGTCCTCAGACAACGCCTGCGCAGGTCATCGGCGCAACCGGCGCGTCTTCGCTCGAGGCGGCCGTGCTGGCCGACGCACAGCCATGAGCGGCATAGCTCGTATCACGGCTGTGGCAGCCGCCGAATGGGCACGCCTGTTGCGCACACGCATCGCACTGACGCTGCTCCTTGTCGTGCCACTGCTGCAGATCGTGCTGTTCGGCACGGCGATCCGTCCAGATGCCGCAGTCGCCGTGGCCATTGCCGCAACGAGCGCCGGCGATGGCGAAGCCGTGGCGAAAGAACTGCGCAAACAGCGCAACATCGCGATTGTCGCTACCGGCAAACCGGGAACCGCCGAAGCACAAGTCATGCGCGGCGATGCCGTCATCGGCGTGGAGGTGCCTGCGGTTCGCTCCTTCGCCGATCCGTTTGCCAAGGGCGGGCCGTTGCGCATCGTGGTCGATGAAAGCAATGTGACGCTGGCATCGGCGGCGACGGCAAGGATCGAAGCGGCCTACTGGCGGACCCTTGCCGAGCGCGGCGAGATTGCCGGACCGGGGCTGGCGGTCGAGAGGCTGTACAACCCGGACTCGCGCGCCGACTGGAGCTTCCTGCCGGGCCTGATCGGGGTCACGGTGATGATCGCGATGATCATGCTTGGCTCGCTGAGCCTGGCGCGGGAGCGGGAAGCGGGCACATGGGAGTCCTTGATGATTCTCCCTGTCGGGCGCGGCGAAGTGCTGCTCGGCAAGCTGCTGCCCTATGTCGCGATCGGTGGCGTGCAGGGTCTCGCGGTGATGGCGGTGGGGTTCTGGCTCTTTGATCTGCCGGTACGCGGCAATGCCCTGGCGCTTGCGGCAATGCTGCCGCTGTTTGCGGCGGCGCACCTCGCGCTGGGCTATGCCATCGCGGCGCGGGCGCGCACGCAGCTGGCCGCGCTGCAGGGCGCGGTAGCGTATTACCTGCCCGCACTGCTGCTTTCGGGATTTCTCTATCCGTTCGCAACGCTGCCAGGCTGGGCGCAGACGATCGGCAGTATCTTCCCGCTCACCCACTTCATCCGGGCCTCTACGGGCGTGCTGCTGCGCGGCGAAGGCTGGGCAGAGGTTCTGGTCCATGCCCTGCCCATTGCCGCCTTCACCGCAGCCGCGACCGGACTGGCTGCCCTTTTCCAGTCACGCGCGATCGACTGATGTAACCGGCACGGCATTCGCACCGAAACGGAAAGGACAGCAAAGGAGACGTCATCCCATGTTCCCCTCCCACAAAGCCATGACCCTTGCCGCGATTGCCGCCTTTTCATTCGCGGCGCCCGCCGCGGCTGCCGAGCGCCAGCCCTTTACGCCAACAGTGCTTGCGGCAGCGCAGGCCAAGGGTCGTCCGATCCTCGTCGAGGTGAACGCGTGGTGGTGCCCTGTGTGCGCCTCGCAGAGGCGGACCATCATGGCGACGACCGCAGCGCCGAAATATAACAACCTCCTGATCCTCTCGATCAATTACGACAAGCAGAAAGCCGACTGGAAGGCGCTCGGCGTGCAGAAGCAATCGACGCTGATCGGCTATAGCGGAGCGCGCGAGGTGGGCCGGGTCGTCTACACGACCGACAAGGTGGTCATCAACGAGTTGCTCGCCAAGACAATTGGCTGAGCCATGGCCGACGTGCTCAGTCCGGTGCTCGCCTTCGCGGCTGGGGCGCTGACGATCCTTTCGCCCTGTGTCCTGCCGCTCGTTCCCGTCGTGCTCGGCAGCGCCGCGCAAGCGCACCCGCGCGGCCCGCTCGCACTGGCGGCCGGGCTCGTCGTCTCATTCACGCTGACCGGCTTCCTGCTGGCGACGCTGGGCGCCGCGTCCGGGTTCGACGGAGACTGGCTACGTCTGCTCGGCGCCGCTCTGCTGTTCGCAGCCGGGGCGGTGCTTGTGATTCCTTCGGCGCAGGGCCTGCTGACCCGCGCGGCCACCCCGCTCGCCGATTGGGCCAATGCGCGCACGGCCGTCATGGACCGCTATGGGCTGGGCGGACAGGCAGCGATCGGCGTGCTGCTTGGCCTCGTGTGGAGCCCATGCGTCGGTCCGACACTCGGCGCGGCAACCGTGCTCGCAGCACGGGGCGAAAATCTGACCATGGTGGCGTTAACGATGGCGGCATTTGGCCTCGGCATTGCCAGCGTCCTTCTGGTTCTGGCCCTGGCGGCCCGTTCGCTGCTCGCACAGTGGCGCGGCCGGCTGATGCGTGCGGGCGGAATGGGAAAACGCTTGCTCGGCGGGTTGCTGATGGTGGTCGGCGTGTTGATCATCACGGGCGGCGACAAGATGATCGAAGGCGCACTCGTCGCGGCCTCACCTGATTGGCTTGTGGATCTGACAACGTCGATCTGACCGATTGCGGAACAGGTTTGCAGGAGGTCGGCCCCTCGGCACCCTTGCCGGCGTTGCGGTGGTTCTTTGTCTATGTTGGCGGATGTCGGCTATGCCGCTCGGAACGATAGCTATGTTAGGCGGCGTGGACAAATTTGAGCTAGTATCTGGCTGACGCGATGTGGACCATGCCGAGGAAGGTTTTGGCGAGTTGGTCGTGTCGTGTTGCGATGGCGCGATTGATTTCAGGTGTCCGAACAAGCGCTCAATGCGGTTGCGCTGCTTGTCGAGAACCCGGTCGTGCTCGATTTTCACGCGGCGGTTTGAGCGACCGGGAATGACGACCTTGATATCCCGCTCGGCCAGAGCGGCGCGGATGGCGTCGGCATCATATCCCTTGTCCGCCAGCAGGGCATCGGGTGCGCGTTCAGGTTGATCGATCAGCGGGTCATAGGCCTTGCAATTCGCTGCTGCCTCGACCGTCGGGGGGGGGGGACATCGCGCCATGGCGTTCCGCAACGCAGCCGCCAGAGTGTGCCATATT
>CAZGVX010000054.1:0-15279 GCA_964529225.1 uncultured Sphingobium sp. | reverse complement strand
GCGCGGGAGGCCGCCCTTCGGGACTGCCGTTTGCACCGCTAAACTTGAACCGGCCGGGCGGGCGTGAGCGCGCACGGTCCCTACAGAGTGAGAGACAATGGCTAAGAAAATCACGGGCTATATCAAGCTCCAGGTGCCAGCCGGCGCCGCCAACCCCTCCCCGCCGATCGGCCCGGCGCTCGGTCAGCGCGGGGTGAACATCATGGAATTCTGCAAGGCGTTCAACGCACAGACCGGCGAGATGGAAAAGGGCACCCCGCTGCCCACCGTGATCACCGTTTATGCGGACCGCAGCTTCTCCTTCATCACCAAGACGCCGCCGGCCACCTATTTCATCAAGAAGGCCGCCAACCTCAAGTCGGGCTCGAAGGAGCCGGGCAAGATCAGCGCCGGCACCATCAAGCGTTCGGCGCTCGAGCAGATTGCCGAGGCCAAGATGAAGGATCTCAACGCCAACGACATCGAAATGGCAACCCGCATCATCGAGGGCAGCGCCCGTTCGATGGGCCTTAGCGTGGTGGAGGGCTAAGCACATGGCAAAGCTGACGAAAAAGGCCAAGGCCCTCGCCGCTGCGATTGACGCCAACAAGCTGCACGGGGTCGACGAGGCGATCGGCCTGGTGAAGACCAACGCCACGGCAAAGTTCGACGAGACGATCGAGGTCGCCCTCAACCTCGGCGTCGATCCCCGCCATGCCGACCAGATGGTGCGCGGCGTTGTCACCCTGCCCGCCGGCACCGGCAAGTCGGTGCGCGTCGCGGTGTTCGCCCGCAATGACAAGGCGGCCGAAGCGACCGCCGCGGGCGCCGAGATCGTCGGCGCGGAGGACCTGCTCGAAAGCATCCAGAACGGCAATTTCGATTTCGACCGCGTGATCGCAACGCCCGACATGATGGGCCTCGTCGGTCGGCTCGGCAAAGTGCTCGGCCCCAAGGGTCTGATGCCCAACCCGAAGCTCGGCACCGTCACCCCCAATGTCGGCGAGGCGGTCAAGGCAGCCAAGGGCGGCCAGATCGAGTTCCGCGTCGAGAAGGCGGGGATCATTCATGCGGGCCTCGGCAAGGCGAGCTTTGCCGCCGAGGATCTGCGCCGCAACTTCGATGCTTTCCTCGATGCCATCGTCAAGGCCAAGCCGTCGGGAGCCAAGGGCAAATATGTCCGCAAGATCGCCCTCTCCTCCTCGATGGGTCCGGGCGTAAAGGTCGACGTCGCGGAGACCGGCGCGATCTAACGTATACGGCAACTTGTTGCAGTATTGGTCCTCGCGTGGCACACTGCGCGAGGACTTTTCATTGCAGGAGGATCCGCGTTTGGCAGATCTGCCGAAACCCACTGCCCATCAGTTCACGTCGCAGCGACTGACTCTCAACTATTGGGACTGGGGCAATACCGACAAGCCGCTGCTCCTGCTGATCCACGGCGGCGAGGATCACGCCCGCAGCTGGGACTGGGTTGCGGAACGGCTTTGCGCCGACTGGCGCATTGTGGCACCGGACCTGCGCGGCCATGGCGACAGCGAGTGGGCGTCCGACGGCCATTACAGCTTTGAGTCAGCGATTGTCGATATCGCCGCGCTTGTCGATCATCTGGGCGGTGGCGCGGCGACAATTGTCGCGCACAGCCTCGGCGGTGCGATTACGCTTCGCTACGCCGGGCTCTACCCCGAAACGGTGCGGAAACTGGTCGTCATGGAGGGGCTTGCCACGATCGACAATTTCGTGCCGCCGCCGAAAGACGATGCGGACTCGCTTGCCCGCTGGCGCGGCTGGGTGGACCGGCGGCGCGCCCTTTCAGACCGGACCGGGCGGCGTTACGCAACGCTCGCGGACGCGGTCGCCCGCATGCGTCAGCGCAATCCGCATCTGTCGGAGACCCAGGCGCACCATCTCGCCGAATGGGGGCTGCGGCAGGATGACGACGGGCTCTATCGGTGGAAGTTCGACCCGATGATCCGCAGCTACGCCCCCAATGACGCGACCGATCCGCTGCGGCTGGCGATGTGGAGCGCGATCACCTGCCCGGTACTGCTGGTTCACGGCGCGGAGAGCTTTGCCAGGAACCCCAGCGAGGACGGCCGCGCCGCCATGTTTCGCGACGCGCGCGTTATCAGCTACGCCGGGGCGGGCCACTGGATGCACCATGACCGGCTTGACGATTTCGTCACGGATTTGCAGGAGTTTCTGGCGACGCCCGCCCCTCAGTGAGCCGGCTTGGCCGACGGGGCGCCGATGGTCTTGCGGCTGATCTGATCGACATTCGAAATGATGGCGCCCTTGGGCAGCGCCGTTCCGCCCATGTCCGCCTCCCGCGCGATGCGGGCCATCTTGGCGCGCGGATTGTCCCGCGCCTCGATCGCCTTGATGATCGCGGCATGCTCCTCGGGCGTATCGCCCTGCGCGTCCACGGCTGCGCTCGCCCCGCGTGACCAGGCGAGAATGACCGCCATTCGCCGGTTGCGCGGGTCGAATGGGCTCGACGCGATGAACGGATCGCGATCGGCGACCCCCTCGATGCGGATGAAGCGGCTCGCTGGCACGCCGCTGCGCGAAAGCGCCACGCGGGTCGCCTCGGCACGCGCCGCCGAAAGCAGCCAGTTGTTCATCATGTGGTCCGACCCGTAACGCGAGGCATCGGTGCTGCCCCGCACGATGATGTCGTTCGTCTCGCCGGCGATCACCTGCGCGACCTGTGCCAGCAGGGCACGCGCCTCCGGCACGAGCCGGTCGGTTCCCGAACCGAACATCGAGAAGTCCGCTTCGTCGACAAGGTCGATCCGCAAGCCTTCGTTGGTTTCGCGAAAGCGGATGTTGCGCTTGAGACGCTTGAGCTGGTTGTCCTGATCGAGCTTCTGTTCGAGCACTTTCTTCATCATCTCGAACTTTTGCCGGTCGCGATTCTTGTAGTCCTTCCCGCCGACATCCTTGGTGCCGGTGGAATCGCGCGGGATCGTGATGGCGAGGTTGCCCTGCCCGCCCGTGGTCGGATAATTCTCCTTGCCGGTGAGGCTGTCACCCCCCATCAGGCCGTTGGAACCGGCGCTGTTGTTCTTGACCGTGACCAGCGTCGGCGTGAAATAGTCGGCTAGGCTCTTGCGCTGCTTCTCGGTCGTCGCGCCGAGCAGCCACATCAGCAGGAAAAACGCCATCATTGCCGTCACGAAGTCGGCATAGGCGACCTTCCACGCGCCGCCATGATGGCCGCCATGGGCTTCGGCAATGATCTTCTTGACGATGATCGGCCGCGGTTCCGGCTCGTTCGCGCGCTTTTTCGGTGGTGCCATGGTCCGTCCCCTTCAGCGCGCTCAGCGTCCGCGCATGCCGTCGAACACCTCGGCAAAGGCCGGCTGGTTCGCATGGGGCAGGTTCGAGCGCGCCGCCTCGATCACCAGCGGCTGCGGATGACCGTGGAGCGAGGCAATGATGATCTGCTTCACCACCTGATAGATGGCCGCGTCCGCTTCAATGACCTGACGGCAGCGATTGGCGAACGGGCCGACCATGCCATAGGCGAGCAGCACGCCCAGAAACGTGCCGACCAGCGCCGAGCCGATCATGCCGCCCAGAATTTCCGGCGGCTTGTCGATCGAACCCATCGTCTTGACGACACCAAGCACCGCCGCGACGATGCCGAGCGCCGGCAGCGCGTCCGCGAGGCCCTGAAGATTGTCAGCGGGGCGGATTGCCTCATGGTGATGGGTCTTCAGGCTGTTGTCCATCACATCCTCGACCGCGTGCGGGTCGAGCGTGCCCGAGGACACGACGACAAGCCGCAGCGTGTCACAGATAAGATGGATCAGCGTCGAATCCTTCATCAGCTTGGGATACTCGCCGAAAATCGTCGATGTCTTGGGGTCCTCGATATGCGGTTCCAGCGCGACCGGCCCTTCGACGCGCAGCGTCTTCATGAGCTTGGCGACGAGGAAGATGCAGTCGAGATAGTCCTTCTTCTTGTAGGCCGGTCCCTTGAACACCTTCGTCAGGCCGCCCAGCAGCGCCTTGAGGTCGGCGCCCGAATTGCCGATGATGAGCGCACCGACGGCTGCACCGCCGATGATCAGCATTTCATGCGGGAGCGCGTGCATGACCGGACCGAGATCGCCGCCGGTGAAGGCAAAGCCACCGAAAACCATCGCGATCAGAACAACAAGGCCGATGGCTGCAAACATTGAATTCCCCGCTTCCTGCTGGCCTGTGGCTGGTCCACCTGGTGGTCCGGCCGGACCTCACAGGCTGTAGAACGGCAGAACCAAATCAGGGTTTAGCGGAATGGTTAGCGCGGCGTTCACCACGGCGTCGGCTGAACGCGCGTTGCGTAAATCAGCTGATGAGGGAAAACAGCGACTGCTGGTTGATCTTGGAGAAGGTCACCTGCGCCGCCTGCAGCGTCGTGAGCTTGGCCTGCACGCGCGCGATCGCCTCGGTCAGATCGGTGTCCTCAAGGGCGGAGCGCCGCTCGGCCAGGTTGAGGTTGAGGCTGAGCAGCCGCTCGCCCTCATTGTCGAGACGTTCTGACCGCACGCCCTGCTCCGACTGCTTCACGATGACATGATCAAGCGCCGCGCGTGCGGCCGTCAGCGCATTGCCCTGCGCAGTCTGATCGCCGGATCCTGCTGCCGCGATGGCGTCGTCCAGAACCTCGTAGATCGTCTGCGTGCCGGCGGGGGTCGTAATGCCCTCCTCAATGTCTTGCCGGGTGCCGACCGCCTCGACGTTCAGACCGTTACCAACCGGGATCAGCACCGAGTTGGTGTCGTCAAAGGTGCCCTTGCCCTGATAGTCGGTCTGATTTAGCAGCGAGGTTATGCTGGCCTTGATACCCTGGAGCTCCTGCGTCACCGCAAGCGCGCCCGGCGAACCCGCGCTGGTCGACGTCGCCGTTACCAGAAGTTCCGTCACGCGGGTCATCAGGTTGTTGACGTCTTCCAGGTTCGACGCCGCCTGATCCGCGCGCGATTTGGCAAAGTCGATGTTGCTCTGCCAGCTTGCCGACTGCTGCTGCTTGCGGTTTACCGATGATATCTGCAGCCAGTCCTGCGGATTTTCCGACGGCTGATCATATTTCTTGCCGGACGAAATCTGCGACTGCAGCTTGGCAATGCCCTGCGACAGCGACTGCTGGCGCAAAATCTCGGCATTGACCGACTGTGAGGTGATGAAAACCATGGTCTGTTGTCCTTATTCGCTCACACCACCGCCATGATTGCCTGGCTGCATTCCTTGGCGACCTGGATGATCCGTGCGCAACCCTGATAGGCTTGCTGCAACCGCAGGAGATCAGCCGCCTCGCGATCCAGATCGACGCCGCTGACGTCCGCGCGGGCGCTTTCCGCCTGCTGATAGCGTTGGCTCGACGCGGTCTGTTCGGAGTTGGTCGCGTTGAGCAGGTTTGCATGGGCCGCCACCATGGCGTTCCATCCGTCTTCGACACCGCCCGGCAGACGTAGGCTGCTGATGCTGAGCAGATTGCCGTTTATGACGCCGCTCGACGAGGTTGCCGCGATGTCGTCGGTATCGGTGATCAACAGCTGGATGGTGCCCGCATTGGCACCGATCGACAGCATTGCGCCGCCAGGGGCGCCCGCATCCGTCAGACCGTTCTGATGCCAGCCGTTGATGTCGCTGACATATTGCGCGGCCAGCGCGTTGAGGCTGGTCTCCCGCGTCAGAGCCAGGCTCGCGCTGGTCGCCAGGCCGGAAAGCCTGCCATTGGTCGGCGTTGCCACGGCCGTGCCGTCGACGGAGAAGGCCAGGGTGCCGTCGGCATTGGTCGTCAACGCGACCGTTGCTGGCGTGATGCCATCGACCAGAGTCTGACCGTCATAGGTCACGTTCGCAACGCCATTGTCGGTAAATGTCACCGTGCTGTTCATCTGCTTGGCGATGTTGGCAAGGGCAAGGTCGCGCTGGTCGAGCAGTTGCGCGGCGTTGGACGAGCCGACGACCGAACGGCGAAGCCCCTCGTTCGCGTCGGAAAGTTTCTGAAGCGCATCGTTCAGCGCCGTGACTTCATTGGTCGCGGTCGATGCGATCCCCGTCTTGATGTCACCCAGCGCCGAGCTGGCGTCGGCAAAGGCCTGGTTGATCTGCTCGAATCCAAAGAGAAGATTCTGGCGCAGGGTGGTGTCGGTGGGATTGGCGGCGAGCTTTTCGACCGATGCGAACATGGTGCCGAGTTGCTGACCAACACCGAGCGTGCTGTCGTCAAGCGCGGACTGTATATCGCTCAGCCAGGTGGCGCGCACGTCCGCGCTTTCGAAACTGCTGGATGCATTGCGAGACGCGAGATCCAGATAGGGATCGTTCGATCGCGAAATAGTCTGGACGACGACGCCGCCAAAGCTGACGCCCGCCTTGTAGAAGATCGACGTCGCGGAGGAGCTGGGCGACTCCGCCAGCATGACGGATCGGCGATTGTAGCCCTCGGTGGTCGCGTTGGAGATATTTTCCGACACGCCGCCCATCGCCGCGCGATAGGCCGCAGCACCGGATGCGCCGATGGCAAACAGATCCGTGACGCCGCTCATCTCGCGCTATCCCTGTGCTCAGTCTGGCTGGTCGGCTGCGCCCGGTCGAGCTGTTGGAGCAGCATGGTCGCGATGCCGAGGCCGCCCTTGTCGGCAAGCGCATCGGCGGTGCGCGCATCCGCGAGATTCTGAAAGCTCTCGGTGGCGCTCGATCCCATCAGATCGTCCTCGGCCAGCTTCGCCTCGCGCATCGCGCCGATGAGCTGACGGACGAAAATCGCCTCGAACTGCTTCGCCGCGGCGGCAAGCTCGGCGCGCTGATCGGCACGGTTCGACCCGCTGGCGGGCACCGTCCCAGCCGCGCCCACGGCGCCCGTTGCGTTCACAATCGTCGTCACAGGACTTCCAGCTCCGCCTTCATGGCGCCCGCCTCCTTCAAGGCCTGCAGTATCTCGACCAGATCGGACGGGCTTGCCCCGATCGCGTTCACTGCTTTCACAATATCGGCCAGAGAGGCACCGGGCTTAAATTCAAACATCGGCCGCTTCTCCTCGGTCACGTTGATTCCGCTGGAAGGCTGGACCGCCGTCTGGCCCTGACTGAAGGGCGCGGGCTGAACGATGCGCGGGCTTTCCTGAACGGCGACAGTGAGCTTGCCGTGGCTGACAGCAGCGGGCGCAATGCGCACCGCCCCGTTGATCACGACGGTGCCGGTGCGCGCGTTGACGATCACCTTGGCGGGCGCCTCGGCGGGCTTGACCTGGATGTTTTCGATAAGGCCCATCATCATCGTGCGGCTTTCGGCGCCCGCTGGCGCCGCGATCTCGATCGAGACGGCATCGACAGCCTTGGCGCGATTGTCGTGAAAGATGAGGTTGATCGCGTCGGCCACGCGGAGCGCGGTGGTGATGTCCGCCTGCGCCAGATTGAAGGTGATGGTGGGGGCGGTGTCAAAGCCGGTCTGGACCGTCCGCTCGACGGTCGCGCCCGAGGGGATGCGCCCGGCCGAAGGAATATTGACCGAAAGCTGCGAACCGTCCTGCCCCGATACGCCAAGCCCGCCGACCGCAAGGTTGCCCTGCGCCATGGCGTAGATCTGCCCGTCGGCGCCGCGCATCGGCGTCATGATGAGGGTGCCGCCACGCAGCGACTTGGCCTTGCCGAGCGCCGAGACGGTCACGTCGAGCGCCTGGCCGGGCTTGGCGAAGGGCGGCAGATCGGCCGTGACGAGCACGGCAGCGGCGTTCTTGAGCGACGGATTGACGCCTGGCGGCAGGGTCAGGCCAAAGCGCGAGACGACGCCTTTGACGCCCTGCGTCGAATAGTCGAGGCTGTCGTCGCCGGTGCCGGCCAGACCCACAACGACGCCATAGCCGGTCAACTGGTTGGACCGCAGGCCCTGAAACCCGCCAAGATCCTTGATCCGCTCGGCATGGGCAGCGCCCGGCGCAACCAGATGCAGCGCGATGAGCGCGCACAGCGCAGCCGTCCAGCCGGTGATCCGGGCAAGGCGCATGGGGGGTAGGCTGAACATGGCGGTCACGGTCCTCAGAAGGGGCTGATCAGGGTGAAGAACCGCTGGAGCCAGCCCTGCTGGCTGCCGCGCGCAATTTCGCCCTTGCCCGAATAGGTGATGCGCGCATCCGCGACGCGGGTGGACGGCACGCTGTTGTCGGGCGTGATGTCCGCCTGACGCACGATGCCGGAAATCTGAATATATTCATCGCCCCGGTTGAGCGTCAGCTGCTTCTGGCCGCGCACCAGCATCGAGCCATTGCCATAGACCCTGGCCACGGTGACAGTGACCGATCCCGACAGCTTGTTCGACTGGGCGGCATCGCCCTTGCCCGAAAAGCTTGTCTCGCCGCTCGCGCCGACATCAGTCGAGCTGAACAGGTTGAACGGCCCGGTGCTCGGCGGGGTGAGGCCGATGCTGCCATCGCGGCTGATGCTTGCGCTGTTGCTCTTGGTGGCGCTGGTATTCTCCACGAGCGTGATCGTGAGCACGTCGCCGACCCGGCTCGCGAGCGACCCGCTGGTCAGCGGCGCATAGCCCGCCGCCGCCTGGAAGATCGCGCCGTTGGCAGCGATTTCCGGCGCGTCCTCGGCCAGCGTGGGCTGATAGGCCGGGTCCGGGCCTTTCCTGCGGGCGTGACCGGGATCGACCCCCATCAGCACCAGAACCACCGCGCCGGCCAGGGCTGCTTCATGCATTTTCATCGGTTGTCAGTCCCGTCAGATCTGCTGGTTGGCAAACTGCATCATCTCGTCGGTCGACTTGATCATCTTGCTGGCCACCTCATAGGCACGCTGCGTCTCGATCATGTCGACCAGTTCCTCGACGGTGTTGACGTTGGACTGTTCGAGCGCCCCGCCCCTGATCTGCCCGCGTCCCTCGGCGCCCGCTGCGCCGACCTGCGGGTCGCCTGACGCGCCGCTGGCGAGCAGCAGGTTGTTGCCGATCGGCGTGAGGCCAGCCGGATTGATGAACCGGGCGATTTCCACCTGGCCGATGGGAATGGGACCGGCTTCGCCTTGCCGTGTGATCGAAACCGTGCCGTCCGAGCCGACGCTCATGACGATCGCGTCGTTCGGGATTGTGATCTGCGGGATCAGCGGCTTGCCATCCGACGTGACGATCGTCCCATCGGCGGAGACCGAGAAGTTGCCGTCGCGCGTGTAGGCGATGGTGCCGTCCGGCTGCTGGATCTGGAAGTGGCCCTCGCCCTCGATCGCCATGTCGAGTGCGTTGCCGCTGCTCTGGATCGAACCCTGCTCCACCATCCGTTCGGTGCCGGTGATCCGGACGCCGGTGCCGACATTCGTGCCAATGGCATATTTGTTTTCAGCGGTCGCCTGCGCGCCGGGCGTCACCATCTGCTGATAGGCGAGCGTCTCGAAACTCGCGCGGTTGCGCTTGAAGCCGGTGGTGTTCACGTTCGCCAGATTGTTGGCGATCACGCGCATCTTGAATTCCTGCGCGTCGAGCCCGGTGCGGGCGACCTGGAGGGCGCTGCTGCTCATGGCCTTCTATCCTTCCCTTCGTGTGTCATCAGTTGTCCAGCCGCATCAGGCTGGCGCCGCTGTTGTCGATGTCCTTGGCGGTTTCGATGAGCTTGATCTGGTGCTGCCAGGCGCGGCTGGCGTCGATCATGTCGACGAGCGCGTTGGTGGCGTTGACGTTGGACCCCTCGATCGATTCCGGGATCACCTCGGCGGTCGGGTCCTGGGGCAAGGTGCCGCCATTGGCCTGCCGGATGAGATTGTCCGTGCCCTTGGCGATTGCGGAGCCTTTGGGGCTCACGATCTTGAGCGTGTCGACAAGCTGGGGCTGGTCGATCTGGCCGCCGGTCGGAATGATCCAGATGCCGCCATGCTCGTCGATGTTCACGCTGTCAGCGGGCGGCAGGGTGATCGGCCCGCCCTCCCCCAGCACCGGCGTCCCGTCGCCCGTCGTGAGCAGACCGCTGTCATTGAGCTTGAGGTCGCCACGCCGCGTATAGGCCTCGCTGCCATCATTCGACTGGACCGCGAGCAGCCCGTCACCGCCAAGGGCGATGTCGAGCGGATTGCCGGTCTTGGTGACAACGCCGGGCTTGAGGTCTGCGGCAACGACCTGATCGACCTGTTCGGCGCGGCTGTTGAGCGCCTGCCCGTTGTTGATCCAGCGGGCGGATGCGTTCGCGATGTCGGCCCGGAAGCCGGCCGTGTTGGTGTTGGCGATGTTGTTGGCGATCGCCGCCTGACGCACCATCGCACCGCGTAGCGCAGTCCGGGCGATATCGACGAACTTGTCCATGGCCTAAGCTGTCCTCTCCGGCGCCGCTGTCAGCTACGCAGGTTGACGATGGTCTGGGTGAGCGTCGAGGCTGCCTCGATCGCCTTGGAGTTCGCCTGGAAGTTGCGCTGCGCGGAGATGAGCGCCACCAGTTCCTCGGTGATGTCGACATTGCTGTTTTCCAGCGAACCGGAGCGCACCGCGCCGAACAGGCCGCTGTTGCCCGCGCCATAGGTCGCATCACCGCTCTGCCGGGTTACGGTCCAGTGGCTGTCGCCCTGCTGCCGCAGGCCCTCCTGACTCGGGAAGTTGGCGATGGCGAGGCAGCCGAGATTCTCGGTCGTGCCATCCGCGAAGGTGGCGCTGACCACGCCCGTTACCGAGACGCCGACGCTCGACAGCTCGATGCCGGTGTCGGTCGGCGGGACCGTGCTGTTGTCGAGCTTGGTCGTCGGGATCTGGAGGTCAAACAGGTCGGCGGCGGCGGTGCTGGTCGGAACGCCATTGGCGTCGACCGGCATCACCTGCGCGCGCGAGCCGAGCGTGTCGACCACATAGCGGTTTTCGTCGATTCCCATCGCGCCATTCCGGGTATAGCTCAGCTGGCTGCTCGGCGGTGGCGTGCTCACCGTGAAGAACCCCTCGCCGGTCAGCGCCAGATCGAGCGTCTTGTCCGTCGTCTTGAGCGTGCCCTGATTGAACTGCTGGGCGGTGCCGCGCACGCGCACACCCTGGCCAGCCGTGCCTGAGCCCGACTGCATCGGCGAGGCGGCAAAGATGTCGCCAAACTGCGCGAGGCTCTTCTTGAAACCCGTCGACGACGAGTTGGCGACGTTGTTCGAGATGACGCCCAGATCAGTCTGCGCTGCACGCAGACCGGAAAGGGAGATGTAGAAGGTCATGGGTCGTTTCCTTTGCTTGAAGACGGTCAGCCGAGGCTGAGGGCATCCGATGCGGTGAAGCTGCCAATGGGGGTGATGAGTTTGGAATCGGTGCCGCTTGCGGGCGACTGGACGGCGGCGATGCTGGCCCAGCTCGCCGTCGTTGCGCCGGTCGTCCCGCGCACCCGCATGGTGAGCGTGCCGGCATCGACCGGATTGCCGTCCGCATCATTGCCGTCCCAGTAAAAGCTGGTGTCGCCTGCGCTCTGCGCGCCGAGATCAAGGGTTTTGATGACGTTGTTATTGCCGTCGACCAGATCGACCGCGACACTTGCGCTGTCCGTGGCGAGCGTCACCTGACCGCCATAGCCGCCGAGCGCATCCGGCGCGATCTGGCTGCTTTCGACCAGCATGGTCTTGCCGATCCAGCTGGCGGCATCGGACATGCGGGCGGTGGACAGCGAATCGGCGATGCTCTGGAGCTTCTCGTTCGCTTCATTCTGTCCGGCGAGCTGCGAGAAGCTCGTCATCTGCGCGACCATCTGGGTATTGTCCATCGGCGAGAAGGGATCCTGATACTGGATCTGCGCCGTCAGCAGCTTGAGATAGCCTGCCTGGTCAATCGTGTCGGAGGCGGTGCTCTGGTCGCCGACGGTCGTTGCGAGCAGGCGGTTGGTCGTCGCGGTCGCGCTATCGACGGTATAGGGAGATACGGTTGTCATCTACCGAGCCTTATCGTTTCGAGGAGGAGGGATTTGGCGGTCTGAAGGACCTGCACATTGTTCTGGTAGTTGCGGCTGGCCTCGACCATGTCGACAAGCTCCGCGCTTTCATCGACACCCGCGGACCACACGTCGCCATTGGCGTCCGCGAGCGGATGGCCGGGATCGTGCCGCTTTTCCGGCATGGTGTCGGATGTGACGATGCGGTCGACCTTCACCGTGGCGACGCCCGGCGCTTCGCTGACCACCGAAAAGACGGGACGGATCGCGCGATAGGCGGTCTGTTCGCTGCCCGTGACGGACCCCGCATTGGCCATGTTCGACGCGGTGGCGTTCAGCCTTACCAGCTGGGCGGACATGGCCCGGCCCGCGATGTCGAAGATGTTCATGGGCTTGTCCATGCTCATTCTCCCTTGATCGCGCGCACGATGGTGTTGAGCCGTCCCTCCAGGAAGGACAGCGTCGTGCGGTATTTCACCGCGTTCTCGGCAAACAGGGTCTGTTCGGTCGACATCTCGACGGTGTTGCCGTCGGCGCTCGGCTGGAGCGGCGCGCGGTAGCCCATCGCCTTTTCGAGCGCGCCGGCGATCGTGCCCTGGCTCTTGCTCGCCTCGGCCAGCGCCCTGTCGAAGTCGATGTCCTGCGCCTTGTAGCCGGGCGTGGACGCATTGGCGATGTTCGACGCAAGCAGGCTCAGCCGCTGGGCGCGCAGCTCCAGTGCTTTGCCATGTATGCCGAAAAGGCTGTTATCGGCGGCCATTGTCTTTTCCCGTTCCCTGAAAAAAGAAACTGCTAAATCTTCGGTCGCTGCTGCCGTTCTGGTTCGATGCGACCCAGGCGGAAGAGCGGCACAGACCAGCTCAGCAAGAGCCGTGCCAATTGCGACCGCCAGCAATGACGGGATCGGAATTTGCCCGGATACCCCGCGGATGGGTGCCCAAACCGGCAAGAGCGGCAAGCTTTTGCCGTACGGCGGCATGCTTTTGCCGACCGGCTTGCCGTCGCGCGCGCGACGCCCGAAATGCCTGTGATGGCACGGATTTTGCTTTCATTGGGTCAACCAGACAGGATGGACCTTATGACGCGCATATTCTTTGCAATTCTCATCGCCTTCGGGTCGGGGACGGGCGTGGCGCACGCGCAGGCCTTCGAGAATCTCGATCGCCTCGACCGGCTGGTCGCGATGACCACAGGCGCCGAACTGGGCCAGCCGGGCGGCGCCATGTCGCCCGTCGACCGGCGGCTGAAGCTCGCCGCCTGCCCGCAGCAGCCGCTCATCGAAGGGCCGGTGTTCGGCGCGGCCGTGGTGCGATGCGAGAAGCTGGGATGGCGCATCCGCGTGCCGCTGGTGCCGGTCCAGCAAGTCAGCACAGGCTTTCAGCGACCCTCCGCACAGCCCGTGCAACGGACCATCCTCATTAGAAAGGGTGACCCGGTGCAGCTTGTCGCGGGGAATGCAGCCTTCTCCGTATCGCGCCTGATGACCGCCGAGGAGGACGGCGCGGTTGGCGACTTCATCCGGGTGCGGGAAGACCGCAACAGCCCGCCCGTTTCGGGTCGCGTCGACCCCGATGGCCTTGTGCGGATTCCCGGAATTTAATCTTTTCTTTGCACGGCCGTATATAATGGCGTGCACGAGAATGAGGTTCACAAGATGATCAACTCCGTTGGCCAGGCTATGAGCGCCGCAGTAGAGGCGGCGAAACTGCGCGAAACCACGCAGAACCGCGCGCCGAAACAGGCTGCTCCGGCAGCGGAAGCGGTGGCGCAGCAAGCCGAGCAGGCGGTCGCCAATCCGGCCGCCCGACTCGCGGCGCAGGGCGCGCCGGTCGATCTCGACAAGATCGCGCGCATCAAACAGGCGATCGCCTCCGGCAATTACCCGGTCGATCCCGACAGCATCGCCGAAAAAATGCTGGAACTCGATCTGCCGGGCGCGCCGCGCTGATATGAGCAGCGCGGCCCTTGAACGCCTCGAGAACGCCGCGCACGACCTGCGCGCCGCGATGGAATCGGGCGACGCGGACCGCATGAACGGCGCCATTCAGACACTGAGCGGCGCCGTTGCCCAGGTTCAGGGCAAGGGCGGCTGGCACAGTGATCCCCAGACAAAATCGCGCCTGCGCAGCCTTCTCGCGCGGCTCGACAGCGACCAGATGCTCGCCCGGCTTCTCGGCGATCTGACCGGCCGCCAGCTCGGGCTGCTCGCCGAGCGGTCCAGCCTCACCGCACCCGCGACCTACGCAAGGCCGCGCTGAAGCGCATTTCCCCCGGCTCAACGCGAGTCACGTCACCTTAAATCTGGCACGACACTTGCTTTAAGTCTTTGCGACGGAAGCAAGGAACATCTGCGCAATGGCCGGTTTCGGTGACTATTTGACAAATGGGATCGGCAGCGGCCAGCGTGTCGTAACTGCCATCGCCAACGCCAGTCGCTCGACCGGCGTGGATTTCGGTTATCTGATGGGTCAGGCGCAGATCGAGAGCGCGATGAACCCGGAAGCGCGTGCCAGCCAGTCAAGCGCCACCGGCCTGTATCAGTTCCTCGACCAGAGCTGGCTGAAGGTCATCAACGATCATGGCAGCCGATACGGCCTCGGATGGGCGGCCGACGCCGTGCAGCAAGGCGCCAACGGCCGCTTCTACGTCGCCGACCCGGCCGTCCGCCAGCAGATCCTCGACCTGCGCAAGCATCCTGAGACAGCCTCCGTCATGGCCGCCGAATTCGCCGCCGATAACCGCGCCTATCTGGAGAGCCAGACCGGCAGACAAGCGGAGCCGGTCGACCTTTATCTCGCCCACTTCCTCGGGGCCGGAGGTGCCGCGAAATTCCTGAACGTCGCCGCGACCAATCCCGAGGCATCCGGCGCGGCGTTGTTCCCGGCAGCCGCGCGCACCAACCGCGCTGTTTTCTATGATCAGCACGGCAACGCGCGCAGCCTTGGCGACATTCGCGACAACTTCGCCCGGAAGCTGGCGAGCGGCGCTGACGCGGCGGGCGCAGACTGGCCGAGTGCGGGTCGTCCGGGCGGCTTCGGCAACTATGTGCAGCCCGCCGACTATGTCCGCATAGAACAGCAGCGCCTCAGCCAAAGCCAGGACATGGCCGAAGCGACCGACTATCCCGAATTTCAGACCCAGCCGCAGACGGCGACGCTCGCCTATCTGATGCTTGCGACCCTTGGACGATAAACAGCCATGAACGCTTCCGACGTCAAATCCCACATCTGGATCAACAGCGCCAAGGGCGCGATCCTGCCGCTCGCCATCCTCGCGCTGGTCATGTTCATGGTCGTGCCGGTGCCGAGCATCGTCCTCGACATCGGCTTTGTCACCAACATCATGCTCAGTCTCGCGGTCCTCATGATCGCGCTCAACGCCGCCAAGCCGCTCGATTTCTCGAGCTTTCCGACCGTTCTGCTGTTCGCGACGCT
>CAZGVX010000053.1:11082-16007 GCA_964529225.1 uncultured Sphingobium sp. | reverse complement strand
CTTGGCGCGATCCAGAAACTGCAACCTTCGCGGCACCTGGCTGGATGGAAATATCTCTCCACTGGCGATCCGCGTGTTCATGGTCGCGGCTTTCAGATCATTACGGAAACCTGTTTGTCGGACAGCCATGGAGTAAAATCATGGCCCAACCGCTCCGATAGCAACATTATATCCGACCGGTAATAGTCGCGCAACCGATCACGCAGCACTGGCGTGAACGCGGGGTAAGTGCGCGCCTTGCGCCCGGCAATCCTGGCAGCGACATCGAACAGCCCCGTCTGCTTGGCGATATTGGTCAGGCGCACGCGCATTTCCTCCGAACGCAGCAGCGGCCAGAGCAGGCGCTTTGCCCACATCGGCGCGTTTGCCTCGTTCTTCTTGGCGTTGACGCGTTCGGCAAGAGGCTGGAGCGGCGGCGTGCCGAGGTCCAGAAACGCGCCGATCCGCGCGGCGCTTTCCGCACCGGCGAATTGGCGTTCGAAGGTGAGGATGAGGAGTTGATCGGGCCTGAAGGTCTCGAAATAGGGCTCGAGGCAGGTGGCATATAGTCCATCGGTCAGTGTGTGGGGAACATGACTGCGCGCTGGATCGAGCGCGCGGTCTATGTCGTCCCCGATCTTGCCTCGATCATATTGCATGCAAAAGGCCGAATAGGCCCGATCGAGAGGATTGCGCAGCACGACCAGCAACTTGGCATCGGGCAACGTGGCCTTGATCCGCGCCGCAGCGTTCAGATCGGAAAGATAGCTGTTGGACTTTTCGCCCAACAGCTGGCCTGGCGCCGCGCCGTCGAACTGCCCGGCATACCAGGACCATGGGCGATCGAAATGGCGGCTGAAATAGTGGATTTCCGGCGCGGGCACGAAGCAGCGTGCATCTTGGCGCAAGGTCGCGGCGAGCCAGCTGGTGGCGGACTTGGCTGCGCCGATAATGAGAAAATCGGGCCGAACATTCAGAAGCTCAGTCAAATCGCACCCCCCGGCTGGTTGACCACCAGCACGCTTGTATTCCAACTGCATCAGGATTTTCAACCAGATGCTAGAGCGTGTAGCTCCCGGGATCGAGAGTGGTGACACCGAAAAGTGTCAGATGCTCGCTATAGCTGGCATCGGCTGTGCTGATGATCCACACATAATCGGCGCCTGAATACGTCAAGGTCGCGCCCAGCCCGAAACCGCCGAAGTCAAGCTTGTCGCCCGCGCCGAGGTCCCAGATGGTGTCGCCTTCTATCTGTCCCTTGACGAACTGGAACGTGTCGCCGCCCTGGCCGCCCCACATCTGATCCATGCCCGCGTCGCCGGTGACCTTGTCGGACCCATTGCCGCCGTAAATGGAGTCGTCGCCCTGCCCGCCGGCAAGATTGTCGTTGCCGACACCGCCGTAAAGCGTGTCGTTGCCCTTGCCGCCGGTCACACGGTCCGCCCCGGTGGAGCCGGTGATGATGTCATCCGCGGTACCGGCGGTGTAATTGACGACCTCGAAGCCGGTCACCTCGGTACCGTCCAGCAAGGTGACCACCTGTGTCGCGACATTGGTAAAGTCGAGAGTGGCGCCGACAAATTCATAGCCGCGCAAAATCGTGACCGTGTCCGTGCCTGTGCCGCCGTTCAGCATGCCCTCTGCATCAAAGGTCGTGATGAGGTCGTTGCCGTCGCCGCCATAGATGTTGTCGATGCCGAGGCTGCCATCGAGCGTATCATTTCCTGCGCCGCCATAGATATAGTCGTTCCCCTCGCCGCCATAGAGGATGTCCTTGCCGTCGAGGCCGAACAGCTGATCGTCGCCGCCGTTGCCGGCAAGCTGGTCATCGGCGTTACCGCCGCTCACCACGTCATTGCCGCTGCCACCACTGAAAAAGAGAATTTCGAAGTTGAAGAGCCGGGTCGCGTCGGCGAGCGTGATCTCGCTGGGCGACAATATGTCGAACACCATGCTGAACGCGGCGCCGCTGCGATTGAGGTAGATCGTGTCGATGCCGTTGCCACCGTCGATGAAGCTGTCCGCATCGACCGATACAATATAGTCATCACCGTTGAGACCACGCAGCTCGTCCTTGCCGATGCCTCCGTCTATATTGTCGTTGCCGTCATTGCCGATGAGGCGGTCGGTCCCCGCGCCGCCGAACAGATTGTCGGCCCCGTTTCCGCCCGACAACCAGTCATTGCCGGCATTACCGTACATGCTGTCGTCGCCGTCCTTACCGTAGAGAAAGTCCGCGCCATCGTTGCCAATCAGGGTGTTGTTGAGGATATTGCCGTACAGCGTTGCCCCGCTTGTCCTGCTGATGACGCCGTTTTCGACGAAGTAGGCGCCCGGCGCGCTGCCCACGTCAGCCATATGATAAGTGACGAGGCTTGCGGCAACGATGATCGTATCATTCCCCTCCCCATCAAATTCATGGACCATGTCGTCCTTGTTATCGACCGCGTAGACGTCGTCACCCATGCCACCGATCGTCAGGTCCGCACCTACGCGGCCGTCGATATAATCATTGGATGGACCGTTGCGGTCGCCATAGAGGACATCGTCGGCGGAAAACTGGGCGCTGCCCGATTTGCCGTAAATGACGTCGGTGAGGATGATGGCGGGCGGTAGGGGCGTGTTGGCGTCCCCGAGGACGTTGCCGCCGATATCGTACAGCGTCGTGGTCGAGGGCTTCACGAAGAACGTCGGATTGGTGAACACATTGTTCTCAATGTATATGTCGTCCGATCGGCTGACCATCGCGCCTGGCAGAAATTGCTCTCCCGCCCCGTAGAAAGCGGTGCTGAAGGTGCGGTTCAGGTCGAAAATCTGAATTTGCGTCAGATAATTTTCTTTGACCAGCACATCGTTCGCCGCCTGGATGAACAGGCCGATAGGATGGTCAAGCGCCGTGTTGCCGCTCACGACCACGTGCGAGGCCTCCTGAGGCGCGAGCGAGGCAGGCACGCCGCTCTCGTTGCTCACCGGCACGAACACGATATTGGTCGGGCTGCCGACCTTGATCGCCGGACCGTCCGTGTGGCCGATGACATTGTCGGCAATCAGCGCATAGCTGGAGTCACCCTTTATCGTAATGGCCGAGTCACCCAAATACTGCGCGCCGTCGAGGCCGCGCCATTCCGGCTTGGCGGTTATGTTGTCGAAGCTGTTGCCGGCGATCACCGCGCGATCGACGTTAAGCAGGTCTACGGCCTGCTCATGCGCGCCATCGAACACATTGTCGATGATGCCGATGTTGAACCCTTGGCCGATGTGGATGCTATCGATACCCCAATCGACGAAACTGTTGTTCTTGAACAGGATATTCTCGACCGGGACAGCGCCATAACCCTCCTGAAAGGCCGCGGTCATGCCGCTGTTGCGGCTCACCATGAGCACACCGTAGGTGCCGATCGTGTCGCTGCCCTGAAAGGTCATGCCGTCGATGACCCAATTGGAAGCGCCGCGCGCATCCATGGCATTTACGCCGGACTTAGCCACGGGCTGAATGATCGCCTGCCCCTGCCCGTCAGCGGATATCAGCCGGATCGGGGCATCGGTCGTGCCATTGGTAACGAGGTCGACCGATTCGGCATAGGTGCCGGCGTGGACCAGTATGTCGGTGCCGGCTGTCGCAGCGTTAATCGCCGCCTGAATGGTGCCGTAAGGATGCTCGATGGTGCCGTCGGCTGTGAGGTCGTCGCCGGTCGTCGTCACATGGAGGCTGCGTGTGCCCGGCCCCGCAATGTCCTGAAGCTGCTGTTCGGGCGTGATCAGACGAACGGTCAACTCCTGATCGAAGCTGTGACCTTGCCCGTCCGTCGCGCGGACCGTCACCGTGCGGGACGTGCCGCCCTGATTGGGATCGAGCTCCCCTACGACGACAAGCTGGTCGTCGACGATCGCGAACTGACCCTTGGAGTCGTCAAGGAGCGTGTAGCTATGGGTGTCACCGACATCGGGATCGACGCTCGACAGTCGCCCGACCGGCGTCCCATGGGCGGCATGCTGGACTATCACATCGGTGTTGAGAATGATGGCCGTGACCGGGTCGGGGGTCTCGGTGATATCGAGGCGGAAGGCGTCCGACACGCTGATGGTCCCGTCGCTGACGGTAATCTTGATGAGGACGTAGCCCGAGTAATCCGTGGGCGGACTTGCCTGGATGGTGAGCGCCACAGGGTCGAAGTGGATCCAGTAGGGCAGCTCGCCCGAGTTCAGCGAGGCTGTGTAAGTGAGCGGCTGCCCCTCGGGATCGACGAACATGTCGGATGGGAGCTGAACGAACAGTGAGCCCTCTTCCTCAATGATCCGATCCTCGGGCGCATGTTGCAAGACGGGCGCATCGTTCACGCCGTCGATGGTGACGGTGAACCTATGGGTCGTGGTGGCCCCGTCGGCGGTAACCTCGACGCTGAAGCTGTCGACACCGCTGCCGCCCTCGCCCAGCCCCTCATACTGGCCGGCAGGGTCGTAGCGCACCGTGCCGTCCGGGTTGAGGGTGACGCTGCCCACCGTCCCGGTCAGGTCAAGCGCATAGGAGGGCGACACATCGCCGCCGCTGTACAGCGGCGCGCTGGTGACCGCATTGTCCTCGTCGGTCGAGAGGCTGTCCAGCACCGGCGGGTTGGCGATGATCGCAAAGCCCGTGATCGCCGACAGGCTGCCGTCGCTCGCCAGGATCTCGATCGGCAGCGATCCGGCCAGATCGGTCGGCGCCGTACCGGTGAGGCGGCGCTCGGCCGGAACGAAGCTCAGCCATGCAGGCAGCGGATCGCCCCCCGCCAGCTGCGCGCTCAGCGCAAGATCGGCATCGTCGACATCGCCGAACAGGTCGGCGGGGAGCACAAGATCAACCACCGCGCCCGGCACCAGCAGCGCGTCGGCAAGGCTGCCGGTCACCATCGGCGCATCGTTCACGCCGTCGATGGTGACGGTGAACCTATGGGTCGTGGTGGCCC